>JAOUNZ010000001.1 GCA_029880665.1 Candidatus Nitrosopumilus sp. | reverse complement strand
AGAAGAGAGGGCGGAAGATTCGATAGTCCAAGAAGAGAAGGCAGTGAAAGAAGAAGAGAGGGCGGAAGATTCGATAGTCCAAGAAGAGAAGGCAGTGACAATAAACAAAGAACAGATTCAAACAAAAAGAGAAAGAAGTTTGGAAGAAGATAATCAATCATACTTTTGGATAAAATCAGAAGGACAAAGAAAAATAGCTACTGAGAATTTAGTTCCAGGAAATCAAGTTTACAAAGAAAAATTGATTATTCAAAAAGGAGTGGAATACAGGTTATGGGATCCATTTAGAAGTAAATTAGCAGCTGCGATAATGAATGATTTAGAGTATTTTCCGTTTGAAAATAAAACTAAGGTTTTGTATTTAGGAGCATCTACTGGAACTACAGTAAGTCACATTTCAGATATTATAGGTCCTAGTGGAGTAATTTTTGCAGTAGAACACGCAAGTAGAGTTGCAAGGGATTTCTTAGATAGAGTTGTATCATTTAGATCAAACATTATGCCAATTTTACAAGACGCAAGAAAACCAAAAGAGTATTTTTCAGTGTTTGGAAAAGTTGATGTTGTGTATGTGGACATAGCACAACCTGATCAAACAAAAATTGCCATAGATAATTGTGATATGTTTCTGAAAAAAGATGGATATTTCTTTTTGGTAATCAAAACGAGAAGTATTGATGTTACAAAATCTCCTCAGAAAATTGTAGAGGAAGAGAAAGAAAAATTGAGATCTAAATTTGATATCTTACAATCCATAGATTTACATCCATACGATAAAGATCATGCAATGTTAATTGCAAAATACAAAAACTAATTATTTAGTATAATTTTTTTAACAGGCTTCCAACTTTTACGCACGAAGTTAGGCAGAACATGATTTACTTTGTAATAATTCATAACGAATTTCACAGTTACAGAATCAGACGGATATCCACTACCCAGATGATGATCTTCCCTTAATTTCATAATGGCTCTATCACGTGTTACTTTAGCAAGAATAGAGGCAGCAGAAACAACTACAAATTTACTATCTGCATAATGGTATGATTTAATTTTATGATGGCCAGACATTTTGGATATTTCTAGCCCAAATCTAGTTGGATTTACATCACATGAATCAACATATGACATGTCAGGATTTAATTTTAATACAACCTTTGCCATGTATTTTGCCTCCAAATTATTAAGACAGTGATTTTTTACACTGGCATCAATTGATTTAGGGGAAATTTTTACAATATAATAATCATCAACAATTTTAAGAATTTTTTTATAAAGATCCTCACGTGATTTTGGAGAAAGTTTTTTTGAATCTTTTACTCCTATGGAAGATAACTGCTTGAGATTTTTTTTATCCAATGAGATTCCGGCTATAACTAATGGTCCCAACATAGAACCACGTCCTGCATCATCAATACCACAAATTTGCATGAGTTTTGTCTTAAATCGGAATTATTAAACTCATTTTATATTAAGATGTCAAAATTATGTGTTCGCAAGGTTTTGAACGGTTATTTTGGATAAAAAATCTGTTCAATTAATTTTCGCATGTTATTGATTCTCTTTTTAGAAATACCAGTCATTCTAGCAATTTTGGATTCATCATATCTCAGAAGATCTTTTGCAACCATTATGTTACATTCAGAGAATATTTTTAATTCATTTTGGGATAAATTTAGAATTGTAATAGGATATAGATTATTTTTTCGATTATTTTTTCTAAACTATTTATTCCAGGATACCTCCAAGAGAAAATCTGTTGTCCAATACATTTGGCATATTTTTTTGCATGGTTTGAGACTTGAGTGTTGCAAAAAATTATCTCACCGGAAAATTTTGGTTGCATGTCGAGGAATCTTGCATGTGTGTATAATGATTCCTTTAGTCCAGTGTATACACCTCGTAATGAATGATACTTGCATTCAATCAAAAATTTCCTATCATCTTTATTTCCTATTAAATCAATTTCGTGAGTTACACATTTTCCAGTAATCTTTGATCTTATTCCCGATGCTTGATAACCATAGTATTTCAATATAGATGCAACATAATTCTCAAATGCAAATCCTGCAGGACCCATCTTCATGATTGCATCTTTTAATTGATATCTTTGATGCAGTGCTTTGAGATCATCATCTTCTGAAATAGCACGGAGAACTTTTTTGTAAATATCATTGGAAGTCATATCTCGATACACTTCAGATTTGACTTTTTTTAGAATTTTTTTGCAGTATGTTTGCTGGCTCCTGCTCTCATGCATGTATGGAAGATCTTATTTTCGTTAAATTTGACTCTACGCCCATTTGCTTTATAGATAAAGAATTTTCTAGGAGATATGTTTTAATCAAATTTTGAGGAGATTAATCTTTTACTTTTGAAATTAATTTTTTTCAGTTTGGGTTTTTTTGATGTCTTTTAACATTGATTTTCTTACAAGAATTGGAATATTATAGTAAGTTGCCAATGCTATTGCATCTGATGCTCTAAAATTTCTAAAGACCATATCCTTTTTTCCAGTAAAATACAGATTTGCTCTGAAAATCCCTCCATTTTCATAGATTTTGACTTTGACAAGAAAGATTTCGTTTTCCTCACAAATTTGTTCAACTAATCGATATATTGTTGGAGGATCATCGCGTTTTCCGTTAACAAGATCAGAGATAATACTTGCAACTTCAGATGAAAAACCAGACATTATGAATTCGACTTTCTCGTCTTTTAATAATACTGCACCTGTTACTGAATCAAGAATACCAATTTTATCCACTTTAACTGTCTCGTAATCATTATCAATTTCGTCAATTTTCATTGATATCAAACATCACTTTTTCTATTTTTTTTTCCTCTTCAAGCATGATTTTTTCAAATTCCTCTCGTAATTTATCACATTTTGTTTCTTTATCACTTTCATTCATTTTTGAGAATCTGATATTTCTAATTTCATTTACAATTGCAGAGACTTTTTCATTTGTCTCAATCATGATATTGTCAATTTCTTTTTGGGATTTAGGATTCATGTTTTTTAATTCACATACTTGGTAAATAAACTGATGTAAAATTTTCATTATTAAAAATTAAAAATATATTCAAAACATCATTTAGTTTGTAAAACGCAGTAGTGTGCAAATCTAAACCAGAGCTTAGCATTTGGTTAAAATCATGCTTTTTTGTGCAATACATTAGATCTAAAATTAATGCAACACATGTGAGTGAAAATCATAAATAAATATAGAGCATGATTATCATTTACGATTTTATTCTAACATTAAGAAAATGTTAAGATAAGATATTTCTAACTGTTTATGAGTGAATCAAAAATCTTTTTTCGTTAAAAAATAAAAAATTCCCGATATCTAAACTGTGTGATGACTTGATTTCTTCTGAAAAATGAAAATTAGCAAGAATTAAAAGAACTTTGCTCAAAAATAGAAAGTAACATGAATCGAATTGGATTAATTAATGGATATGATGAAACGAAAACTAGAGAAACACTCAACCTAATGCTTAGAGATAAAAGGAACGAATTTCAGGAGCTTGCCAAATCTATAGGAATACCCACAACAACAGACGATTGGGAGGTAATTATCTTAAAATTTTGTCTTGATTTTGAAGACTGTTTTAGAATATGGACTGATAATGAAGAACCCAATTCTGTAAAAAATACTAAATGTATGACTATAATGCGAACTATTGCAAAAGGAAAAAAGAATTTTTCTGAAATCATCAATCTACAAAACATTGCACAAACACTTTACACGGAATTCCATCAGACATACAAAAGAACAAAATGAAAAGAAAATCACTGTACATTAACAGATCTTTTCTTTGGAGTAGGCGTGGGTTTTATTTTTGGTAATATGATATCCAACACACCATCGGTTAGTTTTGCCTTTACTTGATCTGGAATGATTTTTTCAGAGAGAGGAATCGTTTGATAGTACGATATGTTATGTCGTTCTTTTCTCAGATAGTTTTTTTTCTTTTCTTCCTCTTGGTGTTCTCCTGTGACTTCAACAGAATTATCAGTCACGTTGATCTTTAGCTCATTTTTCTTAATTCCAGGAGTATCCATCTTTATTCGGAATTGATTTCCTTCATCTATAATATCACATGATGTATGAGATATTGTAGGCATAGAAACTGTTGGAAAAGATGAAAATGCTTTTTCCATCTCTTTTCTTAAATTATCTATGGATCTATCAATATCAAACCAATTTGACATACTAGATGGAGTTAGGACCGAATTTGTTCTTGCAAGTTTTTTTGTTTTGACCATTGATTATAAAATGGCATAATCTTATTAAACTTAATATCGCTGAATATCATTTTTGGGAATTATGCTCATTGGCGATTCTGATAATTACAAGTCTAAATAGAAAACAAAGTTCATGATTAGATCTATTGACAGTAATAGATAATGTTGACATCATTGCTACTGTCACAGTATCTGTTGCCTTGAGTTTTTATCAACTGGAGAGCACAAATATTTCACCAATTATAGAAAAATAACCAAATCAAAGTAGATAAAGAAGTTGCAAGAAAAGTCAAAGAATAAAAATCAAATTACAAAAGAACCATTAACTTCCAAACTATCTGCAAGATTAGTCAATATCACTTATTTAACATCACTATCAGATGTGAAAAAAGAGACATTTGTTATGATCCACCATAATTGATAGTTTTCAGAGAAAATAATTTAAAAAATGACAATACCTCAATACATATGATATCAAGTGGAAACATGATAGACGGATCAGGGGGGCTATTTGAGAGGGATTTGATACTATGAAGGAACATCCTCATACAAATGTGAAGAAATAGTTGGGATGATAATTTTTGTATTAACTATATTTGGACCAATACTTTAATCGTATTGAAGCAATGTCAAACATATTCCAAATCTAAAAATCAAATTTTTTGAAAATAACGCTGTAAATATTCAGATTTGTTAATACCTACAAGTATTAAACCAATATGAAATTAGAGAAATAGTTGGAAATTCCAAATGAAACTTTTCAGGAGATCATAGAAGGTAATACAAAACTTCTAATTCCAAAGAAGTCATTGACTGATAAAGTTCCACCTAAGGAACCAGCGTTTTTCAATCCAAAGGCGAAAGTAAATAGAGATTTTTCAATAATTGCATATGCAGCATTCTTGAAGAACTTTCAAGGACCGAAGATTTTCTTGGAAGGTATGGCAGGGATTGGAGCAAGGGGATTACGTGTATCTAATGAACTAAAAGTTGAGAATACAATAATTAATGATCTTAATCCAACTGCTCTAAAAATAGCAGAATATTCAGCAAATCAGAATAATCTAAAAAATATTGAATTTTCAGAAAATGACGTCTGCAGATTTCTAAGTAATCATTCAAAAAAAGGGAAGAGAGGTTCAATTGTAGATATAGATCCGTTTGGTTCCCCCGCAGCATTTTTTGACTGTGGAATACGGGCAACCATGCATGGGGGGATTTTTTCTAGTGCTGCTACAGATCTTCAAGTGCTAAACGGTCTATTTCAAGAGGCATGTAAGAGAAAGTATGGAGGAGTTCCAGTTAGAGTAGAATATGGAAATGAGATAGCAATCAGATTAGTTCTTGGCTGCCTAAGAATGGTTGCGGCAAGACTAGGAGTGAAAATTATTCCGATGTTTGTAGAAAGTGAAATGCATTACTATAGAACTTATGTTAAAGTTTTAAACAGACCGGATCAGAAAGAAAATCTCGGATATATTTTACATTGTAAAAACTGTGGACACCGAAAAACAGTAACAGAACAAGAAAAAGAATGTGAATTGTGTAAATCAAGAGTCAGTATTGCAGGACCATTATGGATCGGGAGTATTTTTGACAAAAAATTTATTCAGAGTATGCTAATTGAAATTCCAAATTTAAAGATAGACAAAGTTTGTGAAAAAACTATTCAGAAATGTCTTGTAGAGTCAGAAATGCCTGCAACATATTTTACATTAGATGAAATCGCATCAAAAATGAAAGCATCACCACCAAAGTTGGGAAAAGCAATACAGAGATTAGAACAAAATAATTTTACAGTTAGTGTAACAGCGTTTAATCCGACTGGATTTAGAACAAATGCAAACATAAATGAAATAATTAAAATTTTTCAGACTAGCCAGTAAAACCTAGACAAACATAGTACAATTCACTACTTTGTTTTCTACTGGCATTAGGCTTGGTAAGATTAATTCTAGCAAATTTTTTCTTGATATAATCTCTAAATTCCATAGAATATGGACCATCAAATACTTTGAAAACAGCATTTCCTTTATGTGCTAAAACTTTCTCCATGATTTTGGCGCAGTCATAATTCAAAGAAATCTGCTTTGCATGATCAACTGTCCAATTTCCACTAACTTGTGGTGAAAGATCACATATTACGGCATTTACTTTACGCTCAAAATAGGATGTTATTTCATCAATTATGTGTTCATCTTCTATATTTTCTCTAATGATATAAGCACCAGGAATCTCTTCAACATATGATAAATCTATACCCATCACCTTTCCTTGGTTACCAACTAATTTCACAGCCATCTGAGTCCATCCACCAGGTGCACATCCCAAGTCTAAAACATAAAAACCAGGACCAATTAGACGATAAGATTGATTTAGTTCTTTTAGTTTGAATGCAGCTCTGCTTCGAAAACCTTGCTCATGAGCTAATTTTCGGTAGTGATCTTTGCGAGCATCTATTAGTTTCATTTGGATTTTGTAGGTTTTTTCATTTCAGTAATTACCCAGTCTTCAATGAACTGACAATTTGTAGGACTGATTTCTCCTTCAAGGGAACATTTCTGTTCAACTGGACAGACCAAACAAGGAGCATTCTCAATTGATTGAGTGCTGATCGGAGTTTTCTTTAAAATTAATTTGTAAGTCCAACGATTATTTTCAAGAAGTTTTTCCCTGGTAATGGTACCCATTCTTTCAAGTTTTAATGAAAGGCGCGAGCCATCACGACTAGAAAGTTTAAGTTTTTTCCACAGTTCACTTTGAAACATTCCCTCTGATTCATGTTCTGCTAAAACATCACAGACTTTGTTGGTAAGCCTTTCCATATCGACTTTTTCAATTTGAAAATTTTCAATCTCTTCATCAGTGAGTTGTTCTTCTAATTCTTCTTCTAATGTTTTTTCAGATTCCTTTTTAGCCTCTTCTAATTCTTTTTTGGTTAATTTTTTTACTTTAACAGGTTTTTCAGATGGTTTATTTATCACTGTTTTCTTTGTTGCTTTTTTTGCTGGCTTTTCAGCTTTCTTTGTTGCTTTTTTTGCTGGCTTTTCAGCTTTCTTTGCATCAATTTTTTTTGTAGACGAGGAATCAAGTATTTTCTTTTTCTTTTTTAATGCAGCAATATCTATTTTGATTTTTTCTGCCTCGTCAGTTAGAGTGTCGTTTTTCTTTACCATCAAATCACCTTATTTTTTAAATTCAATTTCTTATTTATCATTCAATATCTTATTCCTATTTAACAGTAAATATTCCCTTTGTTGAGATATTTTTCATGTCTTTTGAGACCATTTCTATGACTATTTCATATAAGCCCGAAGTCTCAATAACTTTTGAGAAAGTATCACCCATTGGAAGAAGGTCATTTTGATCGAAGCATTGCTCAAAGAATCCACCTTGGGTGATAGCATCACTTTTTCCAGAAGAGTAAATAGTTACATAAAGATCTCCACATCTAAATGAAGAGGCATTAATTTTGACCTGGATTTCTATAGGTTCGGAAGTGGAATACTGTTTTGACAAGCCAATTATTTGGATTGTAGGATTATTAGAGAAGAGCCCACCTGAAGAAGAGGCATTCCATATATTTAATTCTCCATCGGAATTATGAAGAGAACCAGACAACACTATGACGCCGATAATTACTGAGAAAATCACAGGTAAAACAAATACAGCATAAACTTGCTTGGATGCCATTTTGTTTTAAAATCTATAATTCCCTTATATCTATTTAGCAAAATTAGAGAAGTTCAGAACAATTTGACGAATGAGTTAAATCGTAGCCGATTAAATATTGCTAGATGCGACTTAGAAAATTTAGAGTTAGAGCATATCGTTGCATTCATGATTCTGGAGAAATTACAGTTGGAGATTTGGCAGCTTTTGTTGGAAGAAATGAAAGTGGGAAGACAACTATTCTTCAAGCTCTAACGCTATTAAATAGAGATGAGGTGGTTTCAGATCTAGATCTTTGTGATGAGATGAGTGAGGAATTAAAAGAGGAAATGAGATTAGTAGAAGGGGAATTTGAATTAAATCAACATGAAATTAATCTGATAAAAGAAAAATTTCCAGGTTTGCCTGACATTAAAAGGATAAAATTAATCAGGACAAATCGAAACCCAAGGATTCAATATGAGTTTGAAGATATAAAACTTGGTGAAGATGAAAATAAAGGAATCAATTCGTGGGAAAATTTTACAAAGCAAATTTTTGAATTTTTAGATACTATTCCTAATCACTTGCGAATACAAATAGATACAAAATTCTTTGAAGCAAAAGTTCCAAAGAATCAAGAAGCATTTGATAGAGGGATGGCAGAGTTTAGTAATCAATTCCATGTCATAGCCATTCAAGAACCCAAAGTAATTGAAGAATGGGAAAAGATCTATGAAAGTCCAGAAAATCAATTTTCGAATCTTCTAAGTGGTGAAAGTGAAAGAACGGCAATACAAAATTTCATTGCATCTCATTTGCATCCAAGATTTGTTTACTTTTCAGATTATAAGAAAATCTATGGAAACATTAACCTCAATGAATATCTCAGAGAGGAAAAAGGAGAAAGGATTAATTCAATTGAATTTGTTGAGGAATTTGACAAAGCAGAGACAGTAAGAAATCTATTCTATCTAGCTGAATTGGACATCAAAGAGTTAGATGAAGTTAAAGAGAGCCCTTCAAAATGCATCAAACTTCTCAATGCTGCAAGTAATAGATTAACAAATAGACTAAATCCAGCATGGAAAGGGGATCCAATTCATGTTGACTTGAGATATAATCCAGGAAATATCATGAGTGTTGTAATTTCAGATGTTCATAAAGATGGAACCATTACAAATACAGGATTATTAAATAGAAGGGCAGAAGGTTTTAAGTGGACATTTTCATTCATCGTAAACTTTGCAGCAGAAACTCAAAGAGCTGAACTAAAAGAAGCAATATTACTACTAGATGAGCCTGCAAGAAATCTTCACCCTACGCAACAAATGGGAATTTCAGATTTGTTAAAAAATTTGGCTGGATCAAACCAAGTTTTGTATGCAACACATTCACCATTCATGATCTTTGATTATACTCCAGGTAACTTACTTGTTGTAGAGTTGGATAGAAGGAAACACCTTAGTAGAATCTTTTATGATTACTGGAATGCGGATGACAAGACGTTAACACCAATTTTGTATGGATTATGCAGAGGTCAAGTCGAATCTATGGTAGACAGAGAAATTGGAAGAAACTCAAGACCAATAATTATCGTAGAGACAATGTCTGATGCAATGTATCTTAATGCATTTGACAAATTTTTACAAGATCCAAACATCTCAATGAATCCACTGAATGTAATTGCAGCATATAGCAAAAACTCTGTATTGCCATTGGCAATTTTTTACAGGAATCACGGTTACAAGACATTTGTTTTATTAGATAATTCTCAAGAATCCAAACAAATTTCCGCCCAGCTAGTCTCAAACGAATTTTCATCAATCCAGACAATTGTCTTTGAAAGAGAAGGTAAGAAATTGGAGTCAATTGAAGATTATATTGCACTTGAAGATTATCTCTATCCAGTAAATCAGACTTATGAAATAAAGTTAAGACATGAGGGGTTTTCAAATCTCACACCGCAAGACATTACATCTAAGGAAGGCGGGGGGGTTTTGGACAAATTGAAAAAAATATGGCAAGAACACAGAGATGATGATTGGGGAGAATTTGATAATGAGGAAGTTACTAGATATATTTGTGAAAAAATCACATTGGAAGAGACGGATTTCCTTACAGATAAAACTAAAGACCAATTCAGATCATTGTATAGGTTAATTGCTGAAAGAATTAGGCAATATCAAAACATATCTATAAAATCAGACATTGACAGATTTCAGAAGGCCAAACATTGAGATTTAAGAAGTTTACTCATTAGAAATCCCAAACTAAGAAATAGAAAAGATAGAGAAAGTCTTTAAGGTTTAAGTGAGAGATGAGAAGTTTGAATTCCATGAATAGATCCTCAATTAGAGGAGTTATCCTCTCAATTACATTGTTATTTTCAATAGCATTAATTTTGATTCCATCATATGCAGAAGAAATAAGAGTCAAAAGCATTGCATTAGATGAAACTACAGTTATGGAATTAACTAATGATTCAGATGTAGATATCAACACATTTAGAATTTGGCTGGGAAGCGATTTTAGTTTTAAATCTTTTAAAACTGAGAAAGGCTGGGTTGGTGAGAAAACACCGCAAGGAGTCATAATTTTTACATCATCAGAACCCATTAAACCAGGTGAGTCGGTAAAATTCGGAGTAAAAACAGACAAATCAATCTCAGGTATTAATTGGAAAGCGCTAGATAAACAAGATAAACAAGTTAGCACAGGTAAATCAATTGCCAGTAGTATGCAAAATGTAAAAGGAAGTTCTGGAAACATAGATACGTCCATTTCTTCAGAATCAGCATTTAGAATAGTTCCAGAGAAACCAAATATTGGATCAACAATTAGGGTGACCGGGGATAAATTTGGAGCATTGCAGATGTTTGATGTTTATATAGATTCAAAGAAAATCGGCAGTTTTGAGACAAATAAAGAAGGTCATTTTATGACTACAATGAAAATTCCGGAAAACCAAAACGCCGACAGAGCAGACTTTAAAATAGTAAACAAAAATGGTGAGGAGAAAAAAATTAGTCTCAGAATAGGCCAAATTGAAAATAGAGTCATAGAGTCAGAAATCATACCACTTACAATCCAAGGAATTCCAAAGATTATTCATAGAGGGGATTTTTTAGAAATTTTTGGAACTGGAAATCCAAATAGCGTTGTTAAAATGGAGATTAATGGACCAAATGGAGAGTTAATCAGAACAATCACAGCAGAGATTAACAGTAAAGGCAATTGGGAAGTAGAACCACTCTTAGTTCCATTAGATAGGCCATTTGGTGAATATACAGGAATTCTTTCAGATGGAAGAAATAGCAAAACAATTAGCTGGACAATAGAATCTAATAAAAAAATTGTCATCACACCAATCACATTAAAATTTGATAAAGGTCAAACTATGAGATTTAATGGCACTGCTTTACCAAACGAATCTATTGAATTGATATTAGAAGATCCACTTGGGAAGGAAATTACTTCAGATATTATTCAGGTGGATAAATCAGGTATTGTGAGTTTTGAATTCCCAACCACTCAAAATACAATGGAAGGAACGTATACACTAATTGCAACACAGAAAAAATATAAAGAATTCATTTATGCAGGAATTGGGCAATTACCTTCAATTCCAGTTAATTTAAAATTTGATAAATTAAATTACAAGGCAGGAGAGACTGCTGTAATTACAATATCAGGAAAAGCATCTGAGGTCATTAGTTTGTTAATCATAGACCCTTCTGACAAACCAAAAGAAGATGCCATATCAATTAAACTACAGCCAGATGGACAAGGAACTCACACTGTAGATTTGAAAGGATATTCATCGGGAGTCTATACTGCTGTAATTAGTAAAGGAAGTGCTCAGAGTTCAGAGATTTTTACAGTAGGTCTACAGACAGGTTCTGGAGAAATTGATATCAACACCACAAAAGTTGATTATCTGCCAGGCGATTCAGTTTTGATTTTAGGAGATACAGCTTCCAACAGTCTGTTAACTGTAAGTATGATTGATCCAGATGGGAATGAAATTAAAACTAGAGACACTTTTTCAAATAAAAATGGAAAGATTTCTGAAGGTTCATTTAGAATTCCATCAGATGCAAAACCAGGAACGTGGATAATCAAGGCAAAAAGTGGTTCAAACTTTGACAATGTTGAAATCAATGTACTTGGAGTTATTCAAGAAGGAATGGTGGTAGTTGTAGAAGATGGACAAACAATTCCAGGATTTGGAAAGACAATTAACATTCATGTCTATGGAGGATCACAGACAGTTGAAATTAAAATCGTTGCTCAAGATGGAGAGATAATTGAAGAATTATCATTCCCAGCATCAAAATCGGGTGAGATCAATCAACCATGGATTGTTCCTCAGAATATAGAATCTGGAGTATACACAGTCAAGGTTTCAGATGCATTTAATTCTGCTGAAACAACCTATGAAATCAAATAATATCAAACAATTTTATTTCACCTAATTGAGTGATCAATCATGAATCTAAAAGACATGATAACAGAGTATCCGAACTTTCCTAAAAAAGGCATATTATTTAGAGATTTTAGTCCAATTTTGAAGGATCCGTCAGCATTATCTTTTATTGCTGATGAATTTGAAAAGTATTTTCATCCCAAAGATGTAGATATATTTGCAGGGATAGAATCAAGAGGATTTATTCTTGCATGTATTTTAGCTTCAAGATACAATAAGGGAATAATGATGATTAGAAAAGCAGGTAAGTTACCTGGAAAAACAACAAAATTGTCATACGCTATTGAATACGGCAAAGACACCATTGAGATTCAAAAGGACATCATCAAAGAAGGACAAAAAATTCTCATCTGTGATGATTTGCTTGCGACTGGAGGAACAGCTAAAGCATCTGCAAAGTTAATTGAAAAGATAGGCGGAAAAATTTCAGGATTTGCATTCATAATGGAGTTAACAGAATTAAATGGAATGAAGGAGATTAGCAATTACAATTGTAAATCATTGGTGAAGTATTAATGAAAAATAACATAGAGATTGGAATTTTTGGAGGCACAGGAATTTATGATTCGGGTTTATTAGAAGATCCACAGGAAATCAACATTGATACACCTTATGGAAAACCTTCAGATACAATCACGATAGGGTTATTTAGTGGAAGAAAGATTGCGTTTCTTCCAAGACATGGGAGGAAACATACCATTCCACCACACATGATTAATTTCAGAGCAAATATTTGGGCATTTAAAGAATTAGGTGTTACAAGGATAATTGCACCATCAGCTGTTGGAAGTCTAAAAGAAGAGTTAGAACCAGGTCATTTTGTGTTACCTTCACAATTTTTAGATTTCACAAAATCAAGAAAAGCATCATTTTCAGAAGAAGGAAGAGTCATCCATATTTCAGTAGCGGATCCTTTTTGTTCAGAATTACAGTCAACGATATTAGAGGTGGCGAATAATCAAAATGTGCAAATACATAAAAATTGCACATATTTATGCATTGAAGGTCCTCGATTTTCAACCAAAGCAGAATCAAAATTTTTCAGATCAACTGGAGCAGAGATAATTGGAATGACACTTGTTCCAGAATGTCAGTTAGCTAGAGAAGCTCAGATGTGTTATGTATCAATTTCAACAGTCACAGACTATGATGTATGGGCAGATAAACCAGTTACTGCAAAAGAAGTTCTTGAAATACTTTCAAAAAATGTAGAAAGAACAAAAAAAATACTTGCTGAATCGATAGAAAAAATTCCAAAAACTAGAACATGTTCATGTGCAAAGGCATTAGAAGAGGCAGAATTTTAATCATCAATAAAAGATTCTCGTTTAAGACCTTCTGGAAGTGTTAAATCACCTTGAAGCAGGCTTCTCTGAAGTAACAAAATAATTTCTTCTGGATCATATCCCAATTTTTCTAATTCTTTTTCAGTAGTTTTAGAAATTTTTGCTCCAATATTTTGACCTCCTATTCTTCCAAATGCAATTGCTGTAAAACGGAATTTATTGCTATCAATAGTAAAATTACCGATAATTTTGGCAGCCATTTGGCTTCCGTGAATATTATTAATGTGAACTTTAAGATCCATTTTAGAAATTAAATTTCTACAGCCTTGTTGATATTCTCATTAATTAAAAAGCTCCAATGCTTTTCATCCTCAACTTTGAAATTATTTACTTTAAGTGGGATTACCTGCTCGTCCAAACATTCGTGTTTGATTTCGCCATTTTCTTTTATTCTTACTAATTTCCATTTGTATTTTCCTTTTTGTAATTTACAGACAGTAACCGCCCATTGGGCATCCGAATCAATTTTTGGCATACCCACAAGGTCAGCTAGTTCTTCAATTCCAAGTTGTTTTTCCTCACAGAATTTTTTCTTGCAAACACCACATCTCCAGACATCTACTGAACCAATTGTACGCTCATCTATGTTGATATTTACAACTCCTAAATAGACCGGCTGATGTTTACAGATTTCAGTATCAATACTCAATATTTTTTTCTCATCTTTAGCATTATTTAGTTCTTGCATCATTGTATGGTTTTTCTAAAATGGCCCCTATATTATCAATAATTTTATTTTGTTTGAATTTAATGTTTTCCCGCTCACATCTTTTCCGATACATGTTAACTACGGTGAACCGTGGATGCATTGCCTCAAATTCGGTTTCAGAAATATCTATGAAAGCACCAAGAACCATCAGATCTTCGGATGTTTTTTTGGCCTCATTAAACGAGATCTTTAATTTTTGTCCAATGATCTCAGGAGACATTTTTCCATAGCAAGTAACCAAAAGGAAGACTCTGGCGTGAATACGTTCCAAATGAATTTCAGAAACCAAATCATTTTCAATTTTAGATGAATACATGCTTTGTAATAAATTGTAACATCATAAAAAATATTCTACATATTCATTTTTTGATCAGAATATTTTTAGAAATTTTCAATGAAAAACCCATTGCGATGAAATGAACTATCCCACCCAGAATTACAGCAGATATCAAGTTTTCAAGAATTATCCAACTAATAATAAATGAAATAATTGACGGTACGGTAATAATCATAGCGATAATTGTTCCTTTTATCACAATTTCACAAATGGTGAATTTAGACTTATTGTCATTAGTCAACAGTTGGATTTTGCAAAATGATAATAAAAACTAAATATGTATTATCAATTTACGCAGTTTTGGTTTTAGCCTGAATCGAGAAAAATAATTTTCTAGAAAAAGGAAAATCCAGTTAATTTTGAAATATTGGAATTTGATTGATTACTATGAAGTTGACAAATACAAAAATACAATCGAAGGAACGTAAGATATTCCTATGAAATACATAGATTGTGATACAGATTCAAGTGCCTTTTGAATTAAACCAGGATAGACCAGTTTATTGTAGAGTGTTTATCAAAACGCAGTTATTTCAGATCAGATTTATTTAATTAATTTTGAACTAAATGATATCAATATTTTCAATGTTCATTTTTTTATTTTATACAAATCAACTCAAAGTGGATAAATTTTCATAGATACTTTATATTTGGTAAATACTGATTCGTACTGTTTGGCAAGTTACAAAGGAGCGTATTCAAATGAAAAATCATTAAATTTTGTAATACCAATTATCATGATTTTATTTTTAGGGATTATCTACATCATGACGCAAAGAGTAGATTCTGGGTTTGTGAGTTTTATCTTAATAGGGGTTGCAGCATTAACAATGTTTTATTGGGTAAGAGTTATCAAGAGAATGACCAAAGAACAAAAACCGACATACACGCAAACAAGAGATCAAGAAACAAAGAATTGGGTTTATGATCTAATAAAGGGAGAAGGTGAATTTGTATTTGTAGCAGAAGTGCCAGGGCCGGAAGATAAAATTGCAGTCAGATTAGTAGATGGTATATTATACATACGTGGAACTGCTGGTTTCTCAAAAGAAGTTCCAATAGAAAATGCAAGTGATATGCAAATATTTGATTTCAAATACAGAAATGGGGTCTTGACATTAAGAATAAAATAATCAGAGACTTTTTGCCAGTTCTAATTTTTGTGGCAAGTATTTATCAGTAATGTTTGTAAGCCCGTATTTTGAGAAAGCTTCCAATTCAGCTTTTCTTTTTAGTCTCAAAAACACATCCAATTCTTTTTTCCAAATACCATCCTGATATCGAGGATCTTTTTGAAGATCATAACATCGTTTAATGTCAGATTCAGTCATAGGAATAGTAGGTAGTTTGTATTTTTCAATGTCTGTTGCCCAAACGCCTACCCATTTTGCGTCAGGTACTGTTAGTTCTCTTAGATGAGCAGCATTTGCTGAACCAGATTTGATAACCATTGCAATATGTTCTCCATACACATCACCATCAGTAAGAACAATCACAGGTAACTTCATTTCATCATGTAGTCTTTTCAATAAGGTTCTAGTTGAACGCGGAGCTTGTCCACCAGTATTAATTATAACAGATTTGAATTTTTTATCAATTTGTTCCTCAACAAATCTTGTGAAAAGACCACCTTTTTCAATGGCAATTACAATTTCGGCACTAGTATCAACTAACTCTGCAGTTGTTAAACTAGGGCCTATTGAGTATCCATCAGGGTGGTTAGACAGATTCATAGTTTTTCCTTCGTATCCAGGAATAGTGTATTCTATAGTTAAATCACCAAAAATAGAGCTTCGCTCCTCAGGAAAAATGTGAAAATCTTCCCGAGGTTTAGAAGTTATTGCTTCTAAATCAACAATTATGTTATCAGATTCAGATTGGTCTTCAAATTCAATAGCAAAAGCTTGTGATGAATAATAAACATCTCTTAATGTGGAAGATTTTTTTTCTTTGGTTAGCCTATTTGCAAAAAATGCCAACCACATTAATTGTGTAAATGATCTCAATTGGGAAGAATTTCTTGAACTTCTCAAAGCAGTGTTGTTTCCTAAGATATATTGTCTGAGTTTTTTATCATAAACGATGTTACTAACAGATCTACTGGGGATTGAGAATTTTGGAAATTGTTCATTATCTAAGTCATCATATATTTTTGCGCCATGACTTTTAAGCATCTCAAGAATATTCTTTTGTTTTTCATCAGCTTTGTTACTTCGCTCTTTGGATTTACTAGTTTTCAATTTCATCTTCCTTCTTTACTACCTTTTCAGATTCAAATGAATTTTCATCTTCTAATAATTTCTTGTAATTAGGTTCTTTTTTCTTATCAGCAAGTTCAGTACAAAATTGAGCAATTAATGGAATGTATTTTGCATAAAGATTAGCCCTTTTTTTTGCCATGTCAGCTTGCCCTCGTTTAGACATGTATGCCGCTAATTTTCTTGACAAGTATTGTAACCCCAATCTTAATTCTCGTTCTATCTCTGGTCTATCAGCAACATTTTCTTTTCCTGCAGTTTTGTAAGGAATTCTAGTAGAACAGATATGAGACACAATAATGAACGGGGGATCACCTTTTACCTTGTATCGACCCCAATCAGTATCATTGACAACTTTAAGCACTACATCACTCCCTTCATCATAAAGTAACGGAATTCTATTAGCATATCTGTAAACATGTGGTCCACCAGTTTTAATGTCACCACCATATGCAATACCCATTTCAATAATGAAAGGAAATCCAGAGTAAGCTGATGCAGGACGTTGAACTACAGCAGTGAAATCAGGATTAAAGAATTTTTTTATTCCTTTTTCTAAAGGTTTTTCTCCTAAGGGTGCAAGACAGCTTGGATCAGGCGCAAGAAAATCTTCATATTTTTGTAAGGAATCGCTAAGATTTACTAATTCCTGATTTGTCATTGTACCCATCCGTTTTTCAGGCTTGAATCCTGCAAACTCTGCAAATTTCAACGCAGTTGTAGGACCTATACGTTGAAATCGTTTAGTCAAAAATGTGGTTAGAGGTTCACCTTGTACAGTATTTGTTAATTGCTTGAAATAAGGACTTGTAGGATCCATATCTGTTGATTTTGATTGTGAATCACCAAAATCCCAATAGAATAATTTTTTGTTTGCCATGTCAATATCTTCAATTTTAATTTTCATCAGTTTATCAAAATCCATTTTCAAAAATGACATCAATGCAATTACAACTCTTACTTGGCGTGGAAGTGTTTTCCATTTTTTCTTTGCTTTATCCATAATTCCAGTAAAACTAAGATTTTTCATTGATAATCCCAAATCTTTTCTAACTTTTTCAATCATGGCATCGTCAATAGTAGGAATCTCAAATTGAGATTCAACGATCATCCTCCTGATTCTTTCCACATCTATTCCATGGGGATGAGGTTTAATTATGGTAGGAGGAGGAGGAATATCTTTTACAAATCTGGGATGACTAAATTTTTCTCCTTTAGGATCATCAAAAGATATTGACGCATAAGGGGTAATCAAAGAAGTTTCATAAACATAATCCCTGATTTTATTTCCTGCTTTAGAGTAATCACCCTCTAAACAAATACTAACAGAGAGCCCATGTTTTGAAACTTCTTTAGTAGAATGTTTTACAATAACAGGTTTGTTATTTTGAATATCCAATAACAATTCAAACTCATCTTGAATTTTTCCATCGACAGAGCTTTTTACTATAACAGGTTTGTTAGTTGTAATTTGTCCATACAAAATGGCCATTGTTGCACCAAGACCAAACATTCCTCTAGCTTGTTTTAGTCCAAATTTGGAACCATATAACACAGTTCCAAATGCAAGTGGAATATGACTAGAATCTATTCCAGGACCGTTATCTTTTACAGTCAAAACATAGGGTTTGGGATCAGATTTTTCAGGATCAACAGCTTTGATAATCAGATGAACGTCGGGTAGAATCCCCTTTTGATCACATGCATCTAATGCATTTTCAACAAATTCCCTAACAGCAGTATATAGAGATCGTGTAGGATTACTAAATCCAGCTAAATCACGATTACTGTAAAAGAATTCACTAGGCGAGATTTGATTAAATTTTTCTTTAATAGAAGACATCTTGATCTTCCCACAATTTCATTTTTTCTTGCTTATTTCTTCTGTTTGCAGCTTCTAATTTAGTATAAACTGCACCATGCATACTTCCACTTGAAATTGAAGATATTGCATCAACTACTAATCGTAATTTACTTGCATCTCCAATAATTGAAACAGTTTTTCCATATACTGAGATATGCGTACCACTAAGATTTTCCATGTTTTTTCTAGCTCTACCACCTTCTCCAATAATCCTCCCTTTTATCCTTTCAACATGTGCATCAGACTTCCCCGCAAATTCTCTTAGATCTATAATGTGCAATACGTTTTCACCTTGTAGCAGAGTCATAGCATTTTCAGGTGAAAAACCTCTACCTATCGCAGTAACAATTTCCATCGCTTTGAAAGGTTGAATTTTTTCAACATCATCCTTTGATATTATAAAAACTTCCCCAGTTTCACCGTCAATCTTCAAAGAGACATGACATGATTTTTCAATTTTTGATTTTGTATTACCTGACTTTCCAATTAAAACAGCAATCCTATCATTTGGAATACGAATCAGTTTTTCAAAACTCATTTTATAATTTCCTCAAATAATTCATCAGGATCACTAACAGAAACTCCTCGTTTGTTGAAGAATTTTGTAATATTATAAATATCTCTTTTGAGAAACTCTTTAGCATTCGGATGTCTAAGATCAACACCAGAACCTAGATCAAAAACTACCAACCCGTTTTCTGTTTTAAAAATATTATATTCTGAAAAATCGCCGTGAACAAGTTTTGTTTTATTATAAAGATCTTTGATAAACGATACCGCTTGAACATAATCTTTCTTATTTACTTCTGAATACAATAGTGACTTACAAGGAACACCATTTCTACCAATAAATTCCAAAACAAGAACATTTTTTACAAGATATAATGGTCGTGGAACTGGAAGTCCAGCATCATAACATTGAGTCAAATTACGAAATTCCTTTTTTGCCCACAGATAAACTAGATTTTTAGTGCCTTTTTTGACATTAGAGAATCTTGGATCACCTAAGATGTAAGGCTCACGTTTTTTGAAATTTGAAGTACTTATCAAATAAATTTTCAAAGCAACATCCATATTATTTTCATCGACGCCCCAAAAAACCACCGATTCCTTTCCGGCACTTATAGCTCCATTAACATATGCAATAACATGATCTGTGATCATTCTGTAAAGAGTCATAACAGTAGGTTTATCTAAAACTTCATTGATTACTTTGCCTTTTTTAAAACCATCCTTTAAGCCACCTCGATGAGATTTAGAAATTAATTTACTGTCAACTTTAGATTCTATTTTTCTACTTAAATCATCAAACAATAGATCATCAGACATAATATCATCAAACAATAGATAATAGTGAACATACTAGATAAAAGAGATTTCTTTTATTATGAAAAATAATACAAAAATTAGAAACAAATTCAAACATACATTACATTTTAAAAACAATTAGAAATGGAATATTTGAAATAACTTTTACGCCATTTTTGGAAGCAATGCCAAGATCAATTGACAGTGAGACAGTTTCTTTTCCCACCATATTTATTATTGAAGAATTTTTCAGTAGATCTTTCGCCTCATCTATTCCAACAAATCTTTCTCCATAATAGCTTTCACTGATATGCATGGTCAACTCATTTTGAATAATTTTTTTCCCTAAAAGATCAGCATCACAAATACTCAGCATGGTATTTTTTTGATATTCAGTGGTTCGTACTGAGAATTGCATTATGCATATTTACCTTTTAAAGTAGATTTCGCTCCACATGCTTCACAGATTAAAAATGAGATTCGATTTTCTTTTAGAATTTTTGTGTCTGGACTTTTACAGGTTGGACATTCAAGATAATCTTTTACGTAAATTTGAAATAGTCTTGTAAAGTCATCAGGAGCTCTTCTTCCGACAAACATTGCTTTATCACCAAGTCTTTCTGCAGGAACTGCAAATTCTTTTGAGAGATATTGAAGAACCTTATCTGGATCTCTTCGAAGAATTTTAGGAAATTCTGAGAAATTACGCAAAAAGGTCTTTTGACCTTCCCACATCACATCCACTACAGGTAATTCAAACCTAGTTTGTGATTCCTTGCCAGAATCCCCTAGATTATCTTTAATACGCTTGAGCAAATTTTCATAGTCTGATTTAGTCACTAAAAAATAATATACATATGACCCTATATTGGTTTTGAAAAAGAGAATCGTGTGGACTTGTGTTTTAGATTATTCCATCTTTCCTATACGGAAAACGTTCGTACCACATGTTGGACAAGTGCCTTTTACAGCAGGACGTCCATTCTTTAGTTTAGTTTCTTTAGGGTCTTTGATATCCCTTTTTGCTCTGCATTTTACGCAATATGCTTGAACCATTATGAAATCCATCAAACTTTGTGGTATTTAGGAAGAGCCTGTGAAAAATATTTAACTATAGACTAGATGTAGGTAAATTTTTTTAGGCATTAAAAAAAGAAAATCAATAGAAATTTCAATTTCTAAGGAAAATTTTTATAAAATCATTAGTTCAAATATAAAATAATATGTTTTCTTTAGAATTTATTGAATAAGTTAAAATTTTTTCAAATATACCAATTATAAACACCATTAATAGACAAATAACAAAATGGCGTCAAAAAAAGGGATTGCTACAACAGTTATAATTTTGGCGGCAATTACTGGTGCAAGTTTTTTGCTATGGATGATTCCACAAGATAATGAAACCACATTTGTGGTATCTGATTATGAAAGTTATCTAGATGGAGTCAAAAGCATTCATGAAATTTTAGAAGAGTCAATCAATATTGAATACAGGAATCTTCTTGATAGAAAAATCACACCACAGGAATATATTACAATTACTGAGGTTACATCATCTCAGGTGACTGCCAAGATTAGTGAATTTGTGACATCCAAGCCACCTGAAGAATGGCAGGCTAGTTATATTAGCTACATGAATGCATTAAAAAAATTCAACTCATATATCACAGAAACCAAAGTATTGGCTAATTTGATTGAGAATAATGACTCACAAGAGGAAATTGATAAACTAGTACAAAAAATAGAGTCATTGAAGGCTGAATCTTCAGAGTTTGTCCGAATATCAAATGAGTCAAGACCAACTTAGTTTGAAAACCAAATTTTCCTAATCATAATTGTTGGAAATCATTAAAAAGTGATTCAATAATAGAAAGTAGAATGTCTCAAGGAGTTGATAAAGTAGAAAAAGATGTGAATGCTTCTGCTGCCAGCAAATTATTAGTAATTTGTATAGATAGGGATAATGATGTGGGAGAAAAAGCGGGAATTAGCACACCAGTCATAGGCAGAGATGCATGTATTGAGGCAGCCCAGAGATTAGCATTAGAGGATCCCGAAGATGCTGATTCAAATTCTATTTTTGCAGCAATTAAAACATTTGAAGATTTAATCAGTAAAGGGTATCAAGTAGAAGTAGTCACAATTGCAGGAATCAAAGATAGAGGAATTCATGCTGATGAGAAGATTCTTGCCGAGACAAGAAAAGTTTTAGAGAAATTTTCTGCAAATGGTGCCGTAATTGTTTCTGATGGCGAAGATGATGAGAGCGTAATACCAGTTATTCAAAATGTCTTGCCAGTAGTATCAGTAAAACGAGTGGTAATGAAAGTAAGTAGAAGTGTAGAGTATTCGTATGCAGTTTTTGGAAAATATCTAAAAATGTTAGCATATGATTCAAAATATTCAAAATTCTTTTTGGGAGTTCCCGGAATTCTTTTATTAATAGGTGGGATAGGAACCATATTTGGGTATACGGCTGAAATATTTTCAGTGCTCATAAGTATTTTGGGAGGAGCGTTCTTGATTAGAGCATTTGACATTGATAGAACATTATCAAATTGGTCAAAACCAACCCCAATGGGTTTTATCAGAATGTTTACAATGGTTGCAGGCGTTTTGTTGATTCTTTCATCAGTACCAGCTGGAATTAATTCTGTGGATTCAAAATTAATTGAATCAGATATGGAGTTAATAACAAAAATTACTGATAAAATAATAATTGGTCAATTTATTACAGGAGTATTACCAATTTTATGGATTGGATTAGGTGCAATATTTGCCGGAACATTACTTAGTAATTGGATAGGCGGAATTCCAAGACAAATTAGTGATAGTTTAAGAATTATTGTCCTAATAGCGCTCTATCCAGTCATATCACAATTTACTAATATTATACTCAATGATGAAAATTCATTTACTTTGATTCCACCGTTGTTAGGAGGATTGGCAGCAACGCTAGTTTCAGCCACAATTCTCTTTAAAAGATATAGGAAACATAAACATCAAGAAATGGTTTCAGATTAGATTTTACGATACCTCATCATTACTTGAAAAACACTGATATCTTCAATTATGTGAATAACCAAAAGGGTGACAAGATTTTAGCAAGATAATTGACGTGATTTTTCACATATCTGGACTCTATAAGATTTATGCCAGACGATTGGAAAATGAGATTCAAAATGGAGATATTCCAAACCATGTTGCTTTAATTTTAGATGGAAATAGAAGATGGGCTAAAATACATTTGACAATGCCAAAAAAAGGACATTGGAAGGGTGCTGATGCTGTTGAAAATCTTCTTGATTGGTGTGAGGAATTTGGTATTAAAATTGTCACTTTATACGCACTTTCAGCAGAGAATTTAGATAGACAAGATGATGAATTAGAATATCTCTACGAGTTAATTCATATGAGATTAGAAAAATTATACAACGATCCTAGAATTCATCGAAATAAGATGAGGGTCAAAGCTATAGGTAGAATTGAATTACTTCCATATTCAATCAAAGAAGTTTTAAAAAAATTAGAGGATGCTACAATAAATTATGATAATCATTTTCTAAATATTGCATTAGCATATGGAGGGCAAAATGAATTAGTAGATGCAGTAAGAAAAATAGGGATAAAGATCAGAGACGGGACTCTAGATGTCAATAATATTGATAAAAAAGAAATCGAATCAAACCTATACACATCCCATTTGCCACAATCATCGCCAGATATGATTTTAAGAACCTCGGGTGAGAAAAGATTGAGCGGATTTCTTATGTGGCAAAGTGCATATAGTGAATTAGTGTTTATGGATATTTTTTGGCCTGAATTTAGAAGAATAGATTTAATGAGAGCAATTAGAACTTTTCAAGAGAGAAAGAGAAGGTTAGGAAAATGATTGAAGAAACATCTGCTGGAATTGTATTATTTAGAAAAGAAGATTCAAAAAATTTGTTTTTACTTTTACATTATCCATCAGGTCATTGGGATTTCATAAAAGGGAAAATTGAAAAAGGCGAATCTACTCATCAAACAGCAATAAGAGAGACCAAAGAAGAAACAGGAATTACAGACATAATATTTTTAGAAAATTTTGAAGAATGGATCGAATACAATTTTCAGCATAAGGGAGAATTAATTCATAAAAAAGTAGTGTTTTTCTTGGCTGAAACAAAAACTAAAGATGTGACAATTTCACATGAGCATTTGGGTCACATGTGGATGGATTACACATCATCTATTGAGAAAACCACATTTGATAACGCAAAAACGGTGTTAACAAGAGCACAGATGCTACTTTCCAATACTCTGTAGATATAATTCCTTAGCTGTACTAACGGAATTTTTGGAATTAAGAATAGTTCTTCCAACTATCAGATAATCAGTTCCAGAAGAAATAACTTCATCTGCGTTGCCTCCTTGAGTACCAACACCTGGTGAAAAAATACATAGATTTTTTCCTGCTTTTTTTGAACAGTGCTCGATGATTTTTGGAAAAGTTGCTCCAACCACAATCCCGTCAACTTTTGCAGTTAAGGCCCAACTCAGAAATAATTGATACAGTTGCTGTTTTTCACCTATTTTTACTTCCATATCATATGACAGTTTAGCCTCTGGCGCACTCATATGACATAAAGCGATGACACCTTTTTCATGTTTATGTGCAGATTTTACCAGATTTTTTAGACTGTCCAAACCCATTATCGGGTTTACAATCACCGCGTCAAATCCCAAATTCCATAAATGTTCTAATGTTACTTGATTGGTATTTCCAATATCATTAAGTTTGATATCTGCAATTGTTTGCAGACCATATTGATGAGCTGTCTTGTTAATTTTTAGAATTTCTTTACCACTAAGAGGTAACAATAGATGAAAGTTTAATTTGATGCCGCATAAAAATGGATATAAGTCTTTTATATTTCGGATAGTTTTTGCTGGTAGATTTTTAACAGATAGATCATAGTCATTGGCAAGAATTATTTTACCGTTAGTTTTTGAGATCCGTGAAAGTCTAGTTTTGAAGGTGGCCATAATCAACAAGTGGATGAGTGTCTTTTAATTTTATTATCTTGATATAAGAGTAACCATGTTCAGACGGGCCATCTACAAACGCAGGTTCAGTTTGATTCGCAGTTGAAAACTTGAGGAAAGGTTTTTGAGGATCACTATCCAATACAACATGACAAAAATATGATGTTCCTTCATCGTTGAAATTCATAAAAACACCTATTAGCCATTTGTTATGACGAGGAAAAAGGAACAGTGGAAATGGGGTTTCCTCAAAACCCCACGTAAGTTTTGCAAGACTCAGTATATCTTCTAACTCTATTGGTTGATATCTGTCTAAAGTTCCATTACCAGGTTGCAAAGTTTTTGGCAAAGATTTTATTCGCACAATTGGAGAATAAAGCTTACTGGCATCAGAAGTAGTATCTACAATTTCAGATTCTTCCTTACCTCCTTTTAACCCATAACAAAGATAGTGACCATCATGTTCTAGAGGAGTATAGTATACAATTGGTTTTTCTTTTAAAACATCCATCTGCACAGATAAAATTTTTCTACCATTATGGTCATGTAAAAAAGAAACACGTGGTGCACGCTCTAATGCACAAACAAGCCTAGTGAACTCCAGAGTTGAATGAACCTGAATGTAACGTGGTAATTTATCAATTGTTGAAGGTTGTAATTCATCCACAGAAACTAGATGTAGATTCTCAAATTAAACGTATCCAAAAATCTGGAGCCTAGTTTCTCCTATCAATCACATCATTTACGGACGGACCAGTTCCAATAATTGTTACACGTGTGTTTAATTTATTTTCAATATTTTTTATGAATGTTTTTGCATCATCAGATAAATCATCAAAGGAAGTTTTTCCTGTGCATTCTGAAAATAAAACATCCAATTTTGTAATAGAGATTTGTGTTGCACCATTAAGCATGATTGCACGCCTAGCCAAATCAAAATCAAAGTCAGCAGCGCGTCTTTGACGGCCTGTGACGGTGCCAAATTCAGACCATCCCTTTTTTTTGGCATCCTCAAGTGAGAGTTCGTTGTTTAAGGGGCCAGTTCCAACACGCGTAACATATGATTTGAAAACAACAATAACTTCATCAACTTTAGTTGGTCCAAGACCAATATCAGCACAAATACCAGATGCAGTTACATCTTTTGAGGTAACAAATGGGTACGTTCCATGCCATAAAGAAAGGAAAGTACCTTGAGTTCCCTCAATCAAGACGTTTTCATTTGCATCAAGTGCTGAATTTATCTCAAAAGGTACATCGATAATAAGTGAAGATAGTGATTCAAAATCTTTGGCCAGTTTGAGAACTCGCATTGCCCTATCAGCATTTGCAGGGCCAGTACCAGAACCAGTACTTCCAATTTTTTCTTTTAATTCACCTTTAGAATCTTGTTGTAGATGAGTTTCCTCAATAATGCCACAGTTTTTATCAATAAATGAACGTCCAATCACATTAAAATCTTTAATTTCTTTTTGGAGAATATCTGGATTGATTACAACTCCAGGACCAATCATGACTTTAGCATTTTTATTCAGAAATCCACTTGGAAGCATTCTCACTTTATACACTCTATTGCCATCTCTAATTGTATGGCCAGCATTTGGGCCTGCACCACCACGAACTATAATTTTTGGATTGTCTTTAATTGCCAAATATGAGATAATCTTTCCTTTGCCTTCATCACCAAAAAATCCTCCAACAACTACAGTGGACGTCATAAACTCAAACACCTATTTCGTTTATTTAAGCTAAAGTGTTTTCATATGATTTTATATTCAACAGGAATTCTTTTAGGTCAATGGTGGGAGAAAATTTTGCTGGAAATATAATAGTCAATTTAGCTAGCCTACCAGATTTTCTTAGAAACCCCATTTTAAAAAAAAGAATGATGGAATTTTTTTCACTGTCTGAATCAGATAGAAAAGAAGTGATCAACAATGCATTAGAAGCAGGGCCCACCATTCCATTTCCTAACTTTTCGAAGCTTTTCAAAACATGGCTTAAAATTTTAACAACACTAACTGAGGAACAAAGGGAGGGATTATTTTCAGCATATATTATAGAGATATCACAATCACCACAAAAATTAGTTACTTTCAATCTAGACGGAATCCTAGAGATATTTTTGACATTAGAAAAAAATGAAAAAGAAGTTCTAGCAAGCACAGTTAAAAAAATCATCAATAATTTAGACGAAAATGCAAAAAAGAGAATCCTAGTAGTAATACCAGATAATGCTAGAGTACATCTAAGATTTTAGAGTGTTTTAGGTTCATCAGGTTTTCGATTATCTTCATTTGTATAATCTATCACTTCCCCTTCAGGAGACAATACACCTACAAAGATTTTTTCGTGCTTTTTCAATAACTTTCTATGATCGATTAGAGACATATCAAGTTTCATTTCATTCATCACCATGATTTGGTATTCCTTCCATTCAGCCCAACATTTGTTACAAGTTGGATATTTTGCAGCAACAATTCCAAGTTCCTCATCATCTGGAATTGTATTCTTACATTTAGTACAAACACGGTTCACAATAAAACCCAGTTGAAACTCCTTTTATCTTTTATCAAAGATAGATTCTAGATCAACCTGGATTCTTTTAATTTCTACATTCATAGATACAAATTTTGATTAAATTTATGTGTCAAAACCATATTTAGACTAAAAGATAATTTTTGGAATTTTTAATTGCATTTCCATTTTTATTGTTATTTTACAATTAAGATGGAACAGGGAGAGTTATTTGCAAGTTTATTTGACACACTGCCAAGAAAAAATCTTGCTGTAGCACCAAGACCCTTACTCCCAACAATGATTAAATTGCATTGTTCTTTTTTTGCAAGTTTAACGATTTCGTTTGTAATGTTGCCTTCCTTCATAATTATTTTTGAATCCACTCCTTGTAAAGTGGCAGTTTTCTTTGCTTTAATCAAAACGTTATTTCCAAATTTTTTTAAAATTTCAAGATATTCCTTTCTATCCAATAAATTAACAGGGATCGATTTTTCAACAACATACAAGAGTATTAAACGAGATTGATAAATTTTTGCCATATCACATGCATGTAAAAGGGCTTTTTCAGAATAAGTTGAACCATCTAGTGGGACTAAAATATTCAAGTATAATGATTTTCTCACAACAAATTTGATAAACTATGTCTATTTAACTAAATTCTTCAAAATCAATAACAAGGATGTTTTCTAATTTTCAGTCAATAAAATCAACTTTGAAAATCAAGAATTCATTTAATTTAAAAATAGGAAGAAATCAAAAAATAGAGAACAGGTATGATTACAGATACAATTTATGAACATTTAAGGGACATACAGTCAACCAAGATTAAGTCATTAATTTCTGAAGCAGTCATTATTGAACCATCAGATACACTTTCAAGCGTAATTAACAAGATTTCAAAAAATAATGCGTATGATGTTTTTTATTTTAATGGAAAATCCATCCTTTCAACCAACGTACGAGCACTTCTTAATGCCAAAAACATTACAGAGATGAAAGTAGAATCATTCCTATATCCTGTTCCATATTTATCTCCAAATGACTCAGTTCAAAAAGTAGCAAATATCATATCACATTATAGAATCCGTGAAGTGCCGATAGTTCAAAAAAATAAGATTATAGGGGTTGTCAATGTACAAAGAATTTTGAGGCTTCTTTCTACTAAAGACAATAAATGGATAAAGGCAAATTTGATCTATACTCAAAATCCAATAGTAGTATCATCTGAGGAAACTCTCAGTAATGCTAGAAGAATAATGACTTCAAAAAGATTAGACCATCTTCCAGTATTGAGCAATGGTAAAATAAAACAGGTTCTTACATCAGCACATATCTTAGAATGTATTTTGCCTCAAGAACGTCAAGGAAAAAAATCCGTAGGAGTTAGAACATTACATAAACTAGAGTCTAAAATCGGAAACATTGGAACTACAAGATTTCCTCAATGTACACCAAGTGATGATCTCAATTACATTCTAAAGATAATGCTCAAAACAAACACTTCTGGATGTTTAGTTAATCTTTGGGACAATCTTCAAGGAATCATTACTTTTAGAGACATTTTGGGATTATTAGCATCAAAAATAGAAACTCCAATTCCATTATACATAGTCGGATTGCCAGAGGATCAAAAAAATGTGAATCTTATTAGCAAGAAATTTGAAGACACGCTAAAAAGAATACAGAAAGTATATTCAGAAATTCATGAAGCTCGAGTATCAATAAAACAGCAAAGAACTGGAAACAAAAAAGAAGGAACATATGAAGTAACCATAATGATTACTACATCACACAATACACCCTTAATTTTTAGTTCAGTGGGGTTTGATCTGAGTGAAGTTTTAGAAGAATTAAGCCAGAAATTATTAAAAATATTGTCCAAACGTGCTAAAAATCGCTCTAAACCAAGTATCAGAAAAATTGATTCACCAATGTTCTAAGTTATGAATTAGTTTAGTAAACAGTCTTTTGAGTGTAAAGTAATAATAATTATCAAAAAGATGTTTCACTCATGAAGATAAAATGTCCAAGTTGTAAAAAAAATGCAGAGTTGGCAATGGATTTTTCAGCTGTAAAATGCAGTTCCTGCGATTTCGATATGAGTTATGGGGAATATGTAAAATTTATAGCACATAATGAAACCAAATATTCAGATATTCTTGGAGATTATACAGGTAGTACAGAAGGTCATACTTCAGGATCATTAGACGAATGGGATTAACAACATGGTGAAATGATTCAGCAGATTAAAATAATTAGTTTAAGAAGTTTCTAAGCATCATTGGAATTTTTATTAGAAGAGATATTAAATCTGATAGGATTTTTGATAGGACTCACCATAGGAATTATGGCATTAATAGGATTTAGAAATACTGGCAGTCCAACATTATTTAGATTAACAATTGCATTTTTCTCAATTAGTTTAGGTTTTTTTGTCATATGGATGGGATACATGGTAGAAGACTTTATCATGAAATCAGGTACAATGGAAAGAGGGATTCAGACTTCAGGAATTATAGTTCAAACGATAGGGTATTTTTTCATTGCATTCTCACATAGTATCAAATCATTTTTTCCAAAATCCAATTACTTTAGATCAGTTGTAATCTTACCATTGTTTTTGGTTTCTTCTGTTCAACTCGAGCATATCTTTAGATCTGTTTCATTCATTTTATTAGCATATGGTGCAATAGAGACAATGTTGTCATATT
>JAOUNZ010000146.1 GCA_029880665.1 Candidatus Nitrosopumilus sp. | reverse complement strand
AAAAATTGCAACTTGTGGCAAAAAAGTAGAGGCTAAAGAAATACCATTGGAAGACTTGACATTCAACGTGATGCTAAGCAAAGCGCCTTCAGAATACGTCAAAACGATTCCACAACACATCAGGGCAGCAAAACAGCTTGAAACAATAAGGGAAGTGAAAAGAGGCGACAAGATATCATTTGTCAAAATTCTAAACAAACCAGGAGTAAAGCCAGTGGAGATGGCAAAAAAAGAAGAGATTGATTCAAAAAAATACATGGAGTTTATGGAGGCAACACTAGAACAGATCACATCGTCGATGGATTTGGATTTTGATGTAATACTTGGAAAACCAAAACAAACTGGAATGGATCAATTTTTTTGGAGTTAGTTTGAGATATGGAGGTTGATGGAATGTTACTTACCATACTAGGAATTACTGCAGGAATACTCATCCTAACAGGATGGGTAGAGCAGATTTACAAAGGGTATAAGACAAAGAGCATGAAAGACATTTCAAAATTTTTAATGATATTCATCTCAGCTGGTGCAATATTGTGGCTAGTTTACGGATTAATAATATTAGATATGTTCATTATTGGGACAAATATTGCAGCAATAGTTCTAATGGTCATAGTTTTTTCAATGAAAAGAAGATATGACAAGATGCTGCAAAAAAAACAATAAAGAATTAAATAGAATGCAGTAAGATTCACGAAGATGTTTGTAATTAACTGTAAAAATTATGAGGAGATTGCAGGAGAAGAGATTATCAAGTTCGTGAAAATAGCTGAAAAGGTTTCCAAAAAACATAATGTGAAAATTGCAATATGTCCACCACAGCATTTAGTTGGGCTAGTTGCAAATAGTCCAATTCCAATTTTTGCACAGCATATCGATGACTCGAAAGTTGGAAGTACTACCGGCTATATTGTTCCAGAATTACTAAAAAAGTCAAAAGTCAGGGGATCGTTGATTAATCATAGTGAGCATCGAATTTCAAGCAGTGAAATTCAGAAACTAGTTTCGAGGTTAAAAGATTTGAAGATGATATCGGTTGTTTGTGTAAAAGATGTTGCAGAAGTCAAAAAGTATTCAAAATTAAATCCAGATTATATCGCAATAGAGCCTCCAGAATTGATTGGATCTGGAAAAGCAGTATCCAAAGAAAGGCCAGAATTGATTGAAAAAGCTGCTAAAACAGTAGAAAGTGCAAAGAACAACACAAAACTACTTTGCGGTGCAGGAATTGTTTCAGGTCAAGATGTCGCAAAGGCAATAGAGTTAGGTTCAAAAGGAATCCTAGTAGCAAGCGGGATAGTCAAGGCAAAAGATTGGAGCAAGATAATGTCTGAATTTGCCAAATCAATGACTTGATACCAGAATGGCTATTAGTTTATTGTGTGTTACAGTAACACCAATTACTGTGCTATGCAAAAATATCATCACCATGTGGAAATATTACAATTAGTGATCTTAATTCAAAAAAAAAAGTCATTCAAATTCGTCATGGATGGCTTTGCGAATCCACTTGGATGTTAATTGACAGATCCTCCTCCAATAAATTACATTGGCAGGAAACATGTGACGTGGAAAACAAGACAAATGGGCACCAAAAGCAAAAGACCGAATAACTAACCTGTCAATTAGGACATTGCCTTTCTCTGATTTTCCACGTAAAACAAGAATTCTAAACAGGGTTTGTGCAAATCCATTTCTTTTTCAGCTAAAACATAGGCGGTATTATAGGATCAACATCTATAAATTTTTTTACACGTGTCTTTCAGATATTTTTCTGACTGTATTGTATGCAACATTATTTCTCATCAGTGAGGGTTTCTGACATTTTTTTATCCATGCATTTCATTAGTGAATCAAACAACCATCAATTTACAAAGGTAGTGAAGACATAGATAATAATCCAGAAAATTCAATTCAAAGTAGTTGGAGATCAGCCGCAAATACTTGACGGAGAGTCATCAAATATCTCCCATGTGGGACGATTTTATTTCCACGGTTTTGGTGGATTAATTATTTGTAGTTCGTTTTTGGGAATTAGTAATCCTTTTTAAATTAAAAATAACAAAGTAGAACAGATGATTTTTGAAAACATTCTAGTTCCCTATGACGGAACAAATTTCTCTAACAGAGCATTTAGAAAAGCATTAGATATTGCAAAAAAGGATAATTCCAAAATCACAGTCTTTACAGTCATAGAAGGGGAATATTCAGCAATCAGAGGATATTCTAAAATCAATCCTCAGATAATCAAAAAACAGCAAAATGTTGCTAAAAAATACATTTACAATCTTGAGCAAACTGCAAAAAATCTCAATATTCCAATCACGGTAAAAATTAAGCAAGGGGCATCTATTGTAAAGGAAATAATCAATCTTGCAAATTCTAAAAGAATGGATCTTATAGTGATGGGCTCACATGGCAGAACAGGTTTAAACAAATTAATCCTTGGAAGTGTTGCAAACAGCGTAGCACAGCAAGCCAAATGTGCAGTGATGGTGGTAAAATAAATGACTTTTAAAAATATCTTAGTTCCCTATGATGGTTCAAATTCTTCTTTACGTGCTTTCAATAAGGCCGTTGAAGTGGCAAAACAGCATGACTCCCACATCAGAGTGATCAGTTGTCTTGACATTTCAAACTTAGGTGGATGGTACGTCGATAAACGAATCAACAAAGATATTATGAGGAAAGCAAAAAAGATAACGGAAGAGCTGTTTTCCAAATTAGAAAACATTGCAAAAAAGAATTCTGTATCAATAGAGTTCAAGATAATAGAATCAAGTAACACGATAAAGTCCATCATATCAGTTACAAAATCCAAAAACATTGATCTTGTAATAATGGGATCTTCAGGCAGGGGCAATTTTGATAAAATATTGTTAGGGAGTGTAAGCAACGGAGTTATGCAAAAAGCAAAGTGTCCAGTTTTAATTATAAAATAATCGTGATTAAAAATTGAAGTTAGTTTATCATATCAGGATTTATTCAATCTAAGACTCCAAAAAGGGTCAGTTTTCTAGGATTAAAATTGACAATGCTTGAAAATGGCACAGCGTATCTTAAATTTTTAAAACCATTAATAACTACATAGACCATCATTATTTTCATTTCAATTTTTGATAATGAATTATTTTCACATATTCCTGATTTAGTCATTTAAGATCGGTTTTGCTTTCTAAAAATAAAAAAAATCCATAGTCAAAAGTATTCCGAAGATTAATTTTGTGTATTTTAAGAGTGTTGAATTAGTTTAATACCCCCTTTTTTAGAACGATTAATCGTAAAAAATGAAACAAGTTTATTTTTATGACGAAGGTGATGGTAAAAACAAGAAACTCCTAGGAGGAAAAGGAGCCGGTCTATGTGAGATGACCAAACTAAAATTACCAGTACCGCCAGGATTTACAATCACTACAGAAGTATGTAACAAATATTATGAGAATAATAAAAAACTGCCAAAAACACTCATGGCAGAGGTAAAAAAGAACATTGCAAAGATTGAAAAAAGAACAGGAAAGAAATGGAATTCAAAATCAAATCCTTTGCTAGTATCAGTCAGATCAGGGGCGGCAATATCCATGCCAGGCATGATGGATACAATATTGAATTTAGGATTAAACGATCAGACAGTATTAGGTTTAGCCGAAAAAAGCAT
>JAOUNZ010000145.1 GCA_029880665.1 Candidatus Nitrosopumilus sp. | reverse complement strand
CTCCTCCCAGATAGTTATTTTGTTCAATGACAAGAACTTTGAAACCCATATTAGAGAGCTCTCTGCTTGCAGTTAGTCCTGCCGGTCCTGCACCAATAATAATTACATCAGAGTCTGCCCTGTCAATTAATACATCATGAAATTCATTTGCTATTGCACGTGTAATTTCAACCTCACGCACATCTGTAAATATTTTAGATGATTGTTCTGCAATAGTTACTTTTTGCATGGTGTTGTTTCCTTTCGTGAACAATTAATACTTTCCCACAACTTTTTTGAAAAAAAATAGGTTACACTAATTTTGATTCAAGGTGTAACCAAAAGCAGGAAAATTATGTATCTTAAGGAAATTTTTCATCCTAAAACATCCAAATATCAAAAATTTATAACCATACCAAAGGGAATTTTATCATATTGACAGTGTCTGATCTTAAACAGTCTTCACCTGATTCTGCTAAGCCCAAAATCAATTGGGCCAGAATTGAGGAGGCCGACAATTTTGCAAAAACTGTAAAATTATTCCGCCAAGGAAAATATGACGAAGACAGTTTTAGACGATTCAGACTACAACACGGGGCATATGGTACCAGAATGACTGGCGACTATGCAATGGTCCGAATAAAACTGCCTGCAGGTGAAATTTATCCTAATCAGTTTGAGAAGATATCCCAACTCAGCGAACAGTATTCCATAGGGAGTGCACATTTTTCAACCAGGGAGAACATTCAACTTCATTGGGTAATTCTTGAGGACGTTTCAGAGATTTTCAGAGGTTTGGCCGAAGTCGGATTAACATCAAGAGAAGCATGCGGTAATTCGGTTAGAAACGTAATGTGCAGTCCATTATCAGGTGTTTGTGCTGATGAAGAGTTTGATTCGACTCCATACGCGCTTGCAACCGCAAGATTCTTTTTAAGAAATCCAATGGCCCAGAACCTTCCGCGCAAATTCAAATTTAATTTTACATGTTGTGAAAAACATGGAATGGTAAGAATGGTTGATGTTGGATTAATTCCGCAAATTCGAGATATCAACGGTTCTTCCCAACGCGGCTTTAAGATATTTCTTGGAGGTGGACTGGGAAACAAGTCTTATGTTGGGCATCAGTTAGAGGAATTTACTCCTGATGAAGATTTGCTTTATACTTCTATTGCAGTAATGAGAATATTTGATAGATTGGGCGATAGAAAAAATCTTGCAAGAAACAGAATGCGCTATCTTGTAAATGATATGGGGTGGGAAAAATTCCAAAACCTTGTTTTCAAAGAACGTGCAATTGTAAGAGCTACTCAATCAGTAATAACTCAGCTAGACGTTGATCTTACTCCAGACAAAATCAAACGGCCAATTAGAATTTCTGATGAGAGTGGCACATCCACACCAGACGGATTTGCCAGATGGATGAAAACAAATACGGTTAAACAATCTCAAGAGAATTATCGCTCTGTATTCATCACTCTAGAAGCAGGCGATATTACTGCAAGTCAACTTAATGCGTTAGCTGACATAATTCGTGAATTTTCATCTGAAGGCAAGGCCAGATGCGGATTTGTACAAAATGTTGCTTTGCGTTATGTCCATGAGGACGATCTGCCGCGCCTATATTCTAAGCTTCTTCAGATCGGACTAGCAAAATCAGGGGCATTAACCATGACTGCTCCTATCGGATGTTCTGGAACTACTTCATGTAACCTTGCTTTGACAAATTCTCACAGACTGGCAAAAGAAATTCAAAGAAAGTTTCTTGAACTGAAGCTTGACGAAGATGACGATCTTAGTGATTCATCCATCAAGATTAGTGGTTGTCCTAATTCTTGTGGACAGCATGGAATTGCAACTATCGGATTCTTTGGTGGTGGAGGTCGTGTTGGAAAAGACATGTATCCAAATTATCAGATGTCTTTAGGCGGACGTTCTGATGGTGACACGATGTTGGGTCTAACGTGTCTTAGAGTTCCTGCAAAAAGAGTAATCCCCGTAATTCTAAAAATCATTGAGGTATTCAAACAAAACAAGAAAGATGATGATACTCTCAAATCATGGATTTACAGAATTGTGAACGGAAACGAAGACTCCAATATTAGATCCATTAACGATATCAAAAAGGTATTGGAGCCGCTGATCATTCCGCCTACAAAAGAAAGTGATCCTGACTTTTATCTTGATTATGGTAGCGATACAAGTTATCACACAAAAACTGGAAAGGGTGAATGTGCTGCTTGACAGAATTGGGTAAGATTACGACTGATGTTGATTCTTTACGATCAGAGATCAGAGACAAAAGTGTAAGAGTGATCGACGTTAGAAGAGAAGAAGATTACAAACAGAGCCATATCCCCACTGCTGTAAATTTACCTTTAGCGACGCTTTTATCGGACGATAGCCCTGAACGAGTTTTAAAACTTGTAACTTCTATGGGCATTGATGATGAACTACCAGTAGTTGTTTATGATGACACATTTGGAGCTTTGGCGTCAAGAGTTGCTTGGACATTGGAATACATCGGACATTCTAATGTAACATTACTTGAAACTACATATGGCCATTGGAAATCCTTGGGATTAGAAAATGATGCTCAAATTCCCGACATTCAAAGCAAAGAGCATTCTATGCATCTACATCCTGAAATTTTGGCTACCTCAGATTATCTAGAAAATGCAAAAACAAAAGACAATGTAATTTTAATAGACAATCGAGAGAGGTTGAATTTTCTAGAACAACATATTCCTGGTGCCATCAGTCTTCCTTATCGGACCCTTGCCACAAAAGACAAGATTTTACGTCCCAAAGAAGATATGAAAAGATTATTGGATAATCGAGGAATTACTGGAAATTCAGAAATCATCACCTACTGCGGTAGTGTGGGTACATTATCGGGTTTAGCATACTATGCTTTGAAATCTGTAGGATTGCCAAATACAAAATTATATGTTCGTTCTTTTAAAGAATGGAAAAACCTTCACAAACCCACAGAAAAACAAGAAGATGCAAGTTATTGGGATTTATCTGCAGAATAATTAAGAGGATATTTCATTTCTAAGTTTTTTTGTGACAGTACCTTCTATGTTATCAAACAGAACTAACATCTTGTCTTTATTTTCAATCAAATAGTCTTCTCCCCTGTCTTTTAGTCGGATTTTCCACAATCTGATCTCTCTGTGTTCGTCAAAGAAATTCTCAATCATTTGTTCTCCTGATTTTGCAGGGTCTATGAACACATCAAAAATCTCAATGGTTTTTTCAATATCTTCATTTTCAATTGCTTCTTTAACAGCATGTATAGCTTGGCTAAGTTCTTTCAAATTTTTAACAGGTTTTGGTAATGTCTTTTTTGTTATTCCAAACAACCCTTTTTTTTCTGTACCAATCTTTTCTGCAACATTTGGTGCAAGATCATATATAGGGATTTTACTTAGACCATCACGTTTCTCATTTTGAACAATCAACCCTTTTTCTAATAATTTCTTTAAAGCATTGTCTGCATCAGCTTTGTCTAGAAATGTCGTCCAGACAATTGCACCTAATGTATGATACCCTTGTCTGATAGATTCCAAAACCACGACTTCTTGAATTCTTTTGAAACCTTCTTCAATTCTGACATTCATAAAGTCTTTATCTCGAATTGACTTTCTTGCATTTTTAACATCAATCTCAATGGAGCGTTT
>JAOUNZ010000144.1 GCA_029880665.1 Candidatus Nitrosopumilus sp. | reverse complement strand
AATGGTAATGGAAGTATTCCTTGACCGCCCGTACCATCTGTAACATCACTTGAATCATTTGCAAGTACAATTTGTGCAGCTATTTCTGCATCAGTACCTATACCATCACCATTTGGATCAGGATCTACTACTGTCAAGATATTTGCATGCTGACTTGTCACATAAGCATAGTAACCACCACCATCTTTTGCGCCCAGTTAACACCGTGACATCCAGCAGTACAATCAAGTTCTGCAACTAGTGCACCTTGACCGTCATTTGCTTGGGTATCAATTATTGCTATGGTGTCGGGATTTGTGTGTGAAGCGAGAATACTGCAGCAGGTTCTGGTACGCCCTATCTAGATGCCAACGGAGTAGTTGGCGCATCAATCATTGCAAGCGCAGTGTTTGGTGGCATGGCAGGAACCTTCTTTGTGAGAGGCAGGGCAGGAAAATATGCTGCAATGGGAAGAGGATAAATCAGCTCTTCTTTTTTATTTATTTTGAAATGAATATAATCACAATCCACTTCATTATTTTCATTGAAGATATTTTACACCAAACATTTTGATGATCTGACCTGTGAAAAATTTACTGAATTTCATGTAGATACTCACAGAACTTAGTGGTGCTGCAAACAACTCAAAGAGCATGACAAGCATTTTCAACTTTGGAATGTAAAGTGGGCAAAATTCCACTTTAATGACATTAGCACAGATGGAAACGTTGCATTTTTTCCAATGAATTACTGCCCCTACTGCGGTGAGAAAATTGAATATGAGGAATTTGCAAAATGAGATCAAAACTTTTGATTATTTCTTTGTGTTTTGTTTTTTATTGCAAGTAAAATAAAATATTAAATAACATTGAAACAAATAGTTTGCCAGTTGGATGTCTCAATAATTTTAGCAATAATTTTTTCCTTAATTCTAATTTCTCCTTCCATGATGGATTCTTTTGCAGAAGACTCCAACTTTCAATGCTCAGAGGGAATGGTACTGGTCTACAGAATAAATTCAGACAAATATGCATGTTTGAAACCATCCACTGCTGATAAATGGTATGAAGATGGAATTGCAGAACCTATAAAACAGATCAAGTCATTTGAGAAAAACTTGTACAATGAATCTATGAATCCAAGACAAACAGAATATCCTAATCATCTGGGATTCAATGACTTGCACATAGAGGCCATCAACCATCTGATTCCAAGTAATGATGATTCCGTACTTGACATGATTGTACATCATCACTGCAAGGTATACGATGACATGACTGCAGCTTGTCTTTTGTTTCCAACTGGAATGGGTGACCAAGACAAGCCATATGGAATTGAGTATGTAATTGGTGCTGATGCTTATGCAAGCCTATCAGAAGAAGAAAAGGAATATTGGCATTATCACAAAACTGAGCTTCCAAACGTGATGGCAACATTGCCTGATCTTACTTCAGAGGAGGCTGAATCATTAATGCCAGTACTTAATGAAACATACGGTAAAGTAGTCTATTTCTGGCAAATCGGTGAAAAGTATCCGGTAGGTGATCCATTTGTAGTAATTATCGAAGAACTATATGACAATGTTGCTCTGATGACTGAAGAACCAATTACTGCCTTGATAAATTATAGGGCAATTGACGAATCAAGGCAAAAAGATGGGTTGGCCGTAATTGACATTAACCCCGATTCTGAAACATTTGGAGATATTTTGCAAGATGTTCCAGTTGGAGAAGGTGTCTTGATGCATCATCCATTTTACAATTCTGACAGATCCAAATTATACAATACATCCTTGGCAGGAGAACGCCTATACAGAATAAACATTCACGACTATACGATTTTTGATATCACTCCAATAGAGACAGGTTCTTGTGTAGTGGGTGAGGATATGATTTTTAGTAAAAACGGAAAAAAGTTCTATCTGACCTGTATGGGTTCAGACAATGTGATGGTTTTTGATGCAAAAACCGACCGAATAATTGATGAAATTTTTACTAGTCAGGAGAAAAACCCTGATGCCTTTACCAAATACCCACACGGTATTTCAGCTGATGAAAACATAGATCGAATGATAATAACACAGACTGTTTCCCCAGCTCTTGATGACCCTCAAAGTAGCGTTACGGTAGTAGAGTTCAGCACAGGAAAAGTTCTCTCTACAATAGAGTTGGCAAAAAATCCAGATACTCCAAGTGCCCCAGTAGAGGTGCTGTTTCATCCTGAAAAGCCAATCGCATATGTTTCAGGAATGCTGGATGGAACAATTTGGGTTCTGGTATGGGATGAGGAGACCCAATCCTTTGAGCCAAAATTGGTTGATGATGGTACTGAACGAGAACATTCATGGCCCCTTGATTTGAACATAGGTCCAAAAGGAAATCTGTATGTTAGTTTTGCCATTCCGGGAGTTGTTAATGAATATAGTTTAGAAAACCCAGAGCAACCAAAACTATTGAGAACATTGCCTGCGCAGCAAGGAGCGCATCATGTTTTGTTTAGTCCGGACAATCAGTACATGTTTGTTCAAAACAATCTGCTTAACTTGGATGGATTAAATGCCGGAACTATTTCAGTAGTTGACTTTAAAACAGGAAAAACCATAACCACTTTAGATAATTTTACTGAGCAAGGCATGATGATAGAATCTCTGGATTTACTCATGCCAAACTCTAATGCAATGGTAACAGTATCAGAGAATTAACCTCGAATTTTCAATGAGACGTAGACTTGTATCCTAAGTCACATGAATCAGAAGATTTTGTATAATTTAATCCCAAAAATCAATAGTTCCTTTTGATTTTTTTAATATGTTTTTAATTTTCAGGCGAGTCTTAAACTACTACCTGTATCAGTATCTGAACATCTAAGGATTTGAATCTCAAGTTCAGATCTTCAATGCTGTTCCCTGAATGATAGATACTTTGTTTTCCTCAAGGTTTCGAACCTGATTTAGGAATTTAGTTTTAGCAGTTTTGCCCATAAGCAAATGAATTCCCAGAGGAGTGGGTCCTGATGCATCTATTTTCTTTGTCATCTTTTTGAAAAATTCTAAGGACTGCTTGCTTTTATCTTTCCATTCGTGGATTACCAGATTTGATTTTTCAATAGCGTCTTTTGCTTCCTCTTGAGTACAAAGAGAACTCAATGAATCGTACTCCGCCCAGGGTGTCGGATAGTGGGGATTACTGGCAGTTCCAAAAAATATGTCATGAAAAACTAGACGGCCATTGGGTTTGAGAACTCTGCTCAATTCACCATAAAATTGCTCCTTATCTGTAATGTTCATCTGGGTATGCTCCGTCCACACGATATCAAAATTTTCAGAAGGAAATGGAAGTTCTAATGCATTTCCCTGTCTGAATGACACTTTGTCAGTGAGATTGACAAGTTCTGTTAGCTTATTTGCTACATCGATATACTCGTCTGTTAGATCAATTCCTATTACAGAGCAACCATGCTCATTAGCTATGTATCTTGCAGAACCTCCAAGGCCACAACCGACATCAAGTACCTTGTGATGTCGTTGAATCTGAGCAAGATCTGCAATCTCAATTGTGGATTATTTTCCTCTTGTATGAAACTCATCAATAGAAGCAAGATCATCTAGATTTAATGCGTGTAGATCCTTGCCAGAAGACTCTAGGCCACGTATGATAGAATTCAAAATACCGCTGATACCATAATGTTTGCTGATTG
>JAOUNZ010000143.1 GCA_029880665.1 Candidatus Nitrosopumilus sp. | reverse complement strand
GTATCTTTAATGGCATTTCTCAAAAATGCCGCAGCTGTGATGGTTCCAGCAGATCTCCCTATTCCGACATTTTTCATATCGGCGACTTCTGATTTTATCATATCCATATAATCTTGGTTTAATGGAAGCCTCCAAATCTCTTCTGTGGTTCTACTCGAAGCATCATAGATCTTCTTTGCCAGTCTTTCATCGTTTGATATCATTCCAGCTACGTTAGTACCCAATGCAACTATGCATGCCCCTGTCAATGTGGCAAAATCAATTATCGCTCTTGGTGAATAGGCTTTTTCTCCATATGATAATGCGTCCGCTAAAATCAATCTGCCCTCTGCATCTGTATTTAGAATTTCTGCAGTTTTTCCACTGTATAATTTTATAATGTCGCCAGGTCTGTATGATTTCCCACCGGGCATATTTTCAACAGAAGGAATAATTCCAACAACATTGATTGGTAGTTTTAACTCTGATACTCCCTTCACAATTCCAAGAACTGTGCATCCACCGCATTTGTCAAATTTCATTTCATCCATTTTGTCTCCTGGCTTTAATGAAATACCTCCCGTGTCAAATGTTACTGCCTTTCCTACTAGGACGATGGGTTTTTCATTTCTTGGTCCGTTATTATATTCTAAAACAATCAATTTTGGTTGATTTTTACTTCCTTGACCAACTGCTGATATACCACCAAAACCTCTCTTTTTCAATTCGGGTTCGGATATAACTTTACATTTTAACATATTATTTTTAGAAATTGTTTTTGCAAAATTTGCTAATGTAGTGGGCGTACATTCGTTTGGAGGTAAATTTGCAATACTTTTTGTAAATATTGCACCATTTGCAATAATTTCTGCATTTTTGATAGCCCTTGAAATTTTATTTGATTTAGAAACAATGATTGTTAAATCTAGCGAATTTTCTGATTTTTCTGATTTGAAATTATCAAATTTGTATAATCCCATTTTAGATCCTTCTACAATTTGAGAAACTGACGAAATTGTATCTTCTATAAAATTTGGAGGTACAATTATGGAAAACTCTTTTAATTTTAACTCCCTTGCTTTTTGAGCAATTTTCCCAGATACTGATCTAATAGTGTCTTTTGTCATATTCTCCTTTTTGCCCAACCCTGCAAGCAAAATTCTTTGAATTGAATTTTTTCCTGAAAGAGGAATTATGCTTATCCTTTCTAATTTTCCTTCCATGTCTTTTACAGATTGCTCTATGACTGAGGATGTTTTAGCATCAAATTTTCCCAATCCTAAAACTGTGGTTGAATTTTCTAATACAAATCCACAAAGAAGACTAGTCTTCTTTTTTGAATTCTCAATTTTGATTCTCATACGAACGCCTATTTTTTCAAGTATTATTTAGATTTACTTTAGAATTATTTTCCTGCTATTTGTAAGCAAACTGGATGATCTTACAAAAACTGATTTGATTGTCTTACAGTCTTGCTTGCATTTTTCATCAATCATCAAAATTGATGACTTTTCTATTTTATTAGATAAAATTGATTTTAGTAATGGAAATAATGCTGCTCTCCCACCATATGCAGTTTTTTTATCGATGAACCAAAACATGTCCAATGCATCTTCGTCTAGTATATTTGTTCTAATTTTTACTCCAAACTCAGAATAGTGTCCAACCATTGAAATTTTACCTCTGGCAAAAAAATCAACTAATTTTGCAAATTTTATGCACAAATAACATTGATTATCAAATATTATGATTGGAACATTCTCTTTAACTTTCATGTTCTAATTTAATTGCGATCGAATTAAAATTTTACAGAAGTAGATTTTTATTCAATTTACAATGACAACGATCAACGTGGGCCTTAACTATTATCATATTAAAAAAAATGTTCTTAGAGCAAGAAAATTAGTAATACAGTCCATCGATTCAGCTGGGTCTGGTCACCCAGGAGGTTCTTTTTCAATGGCTGAGATTCTTGGATGCCTATTTAATAAACATCTTAATTTTAATCCTGAAAATCCTCAATGGGAAGATCGAGATCGTCTGGTTTTGTCTAAAGGTCACGCTGCTCCGGGTTTATTCTCCAATATGGCAGTTGTAGGGTATTTTCCAGAATCTGAAGTCAAAACGCTGCGAAAGTTTGGAAGTAGATTGCAGGGACATCCTGATCTTAAATGTCCTGGTGTAGAGTTTTGTGGAGGATCTTTAGGTACTGGACTATCTTATTCGATTGGAATTGCACTTGCAGCAAAAATTGATTCCAAAAAACACCATGTTTATACAATTATAGGTGACGGCGAATCCGATGAAGGTCAGATTTGGGAAGCTGCTATGACAGCTGCAAAATACAAAGTTGATAATCTTACCGTTTTTCTTGATAGGAATTTTATTCAACAGGATTCCTATACTGAAAAAATAATGCCCCTTGATGAGCAATTAGAAAGTGATGATTTTTCTGAAATGTGGAAAGATGCATCACGTTGGAAAACCGGTGATAAATGGAGATCATTTGGTTGGAATGTGATTGAAATTGATGGACATAGAATTGAACAAATTGATGCAGCACTTGCAAAAGCTAATGCGACAAAAGGAGTACCTACAATTATCATCTCTAGAACAATAAAAGGAAAATCAATTGAACACATGGAGAATAATCCACAATGGCATGGAAAATCTCCTGATTCTAATATAGTTCCTATGATTAATCTTGAGTTGGATTCACAATTCATGATTGCACCATCTATTATTGCAGGAGATATGTCAAATCTGGAAAATGAAATTAAAAGATGTGTCTCTGGCAGAGCTGATTACATTCATCTTGACGTGATGGATGGCAAGTTTGTACCTGCAAAAACTTTTGAACATAATAAAATCAAAGAACTAAGACCTCTCACTATTATTCCGTTTGATACACATCTGATGATTAACGAACCTGTAAAATATGTTAAAGATTACATTGACGCTGGAAGCGATATTATTACAGTTCATGCAGAAGTTAATGACGAGTCTAGTTTTGGTGAGATTCATGATTTACTAAAACAACATCAAGTTAGTGTGGGGCTCGCAATTAACCCTGACACCGAATTACCAGAGTGGTCATATAAATTTTTGTCTTCTATTGATCAGCTTATTATAATGTCCGTTATACCTGGAAAATCTGGTCAGAAATACATTGATGAAACACATGCAAAAATGGCCAGGCTGAACCCTGTTTTAAAAGAACACCATTTTTCAGGCTATATTGAGGCTGATGGCGGAATAAATCTTGAAAATATCGGTTCTGTCTTTGCGGATGGAGCACGTGTATTTGTTGGTGGCGGTGCTATAATTGGACAACAAGATGTACGTACTGCAATTAGGGACTTTAGAAATGAGGTCTTAAATTCTAGAAGGCGAATTTTGCTTACAAAAGCAAATGAATTTGGTGGAAGTGAGTTGGTCGACAAATGGATCAAGTTGCATGTTATAGGTGAAAAACAAGAACAAATTAAAAAAATTGCACATGAGGCAGGATATCTTTGAACGAGCCAATAATGTCAGATATGCGTTCAGAGTATTCAAAATCTCTGATTAAGACTGGAAAAGAAAATCCAAACATTGTTGTTTTAGGTGCAGATACAACTGATTCACTAAAAACCTCTGAATTTGGTAAAGAATTCCCAAATAGATTTTTTAATGTAGGAATTGCTGAAGCAAACCTCGT
>JAOUNZ010000142.1 GCA_029880665.1 Candidatus Nitrosopumilus sp. | reverse complement strand
TTCGCCCACGGGTCGGGTCTCCTTCAGAGGGAGGCCCGCTGCTCCAACCCGCCCACGAGTGCCTGCTGCGGACGCCGGTACCAACGCACACGGCGACGCGCTCCGCGCAGGTCCAGGCCCTCCAGCATCAGGCCCAGCTCACCCGCGTCGAGTTCGACATGGCGCCGGCCGGCCTCAGGACGCGTGGGCAGCTCGAATGTCCCACGCTCCAGGCGCTTGTAACTCAGCTCAGAATGCAGCCCATCCCGCCCTCGAGACTCACCTTGTGCGGGTCACGCATCCGTTCCATCCGCTGAGGGGACGGCAACTCGTGTGCGTTGGTGAGCGGTCCACGCCGTATGGCAAGCGCCTGCTGCTGCAGTCCGACGACACCGGCGTTCACCTGATTCCCCGGCAATGGACGGACCTCGCCGGACAGATCCGGACATCGTCCTCGGCCAGGGGCGCTCCCTTGTCCGCCTCGGCGACTTGCTGGAGCTTGAGCAGCTTGTTCACGCGCACACCGCCGGAAGGGCTCGATGATGCGTAAGGTCAATTATGCCGCTTATGTAAGAGCAATTATGCCGCTGGTTCTAGCCATGCTTCACGCGAGTGCCGCAGATAGTGACATGTTAGCGAAATCCGATAGCATGCGGCCCCTTGACAGGAAGATGGAGTGCGGTATAATTATAAATACATCTCGGCCGCTCAGGGGGGGTGACCACGTTGCCACAGGACAAACGCAAGCGTTCCAGAGCCGATGCCCTCCTCAAGGAGGGGGCCTTGAACACCTCGTCCGAGAAGGTCCGCGACCCGAAGTTCCAGCAGGGCGAGTTCTTCGACCCGCGCGACGTCGTCCAAGTGAAGTACGAGATGTTGCGCCGAGTCCGCGTAGAGAGCGCGTCCGTGACGGACGTCGCCGAGGAGTACGGCTTCTCCCGGCCAACCTACTATCAGGCACGGGCGAGTTTCGACAAGGCCGGGATCGCAGGGCTCGTACGAAAGAAGCGCGGCCCTCGCGGTCGCCACAAGCTCAGCGAAGAAGTGTTGGCGTTCCTCGAGCGCCAGGTTGTTCCCGGCCAGCCGATCCGCGCTCGCGAGTTGGCAAGGCTCGTTCGGCAGGAGTTCAAAGTCGACGTCCACCCCAGGACGATCGAACGAACCCTTGGAAAAAAAACTCGCCGGTGAAGAGGACCTCCCGGGAAAGGCCCGCGGCAGGTTCGCTCGATCCGGTCCGGTTGGCGTCACGGTACGAGACGTTGCGCAGGGCAGCGCTCGGTGATCCAGTACCACCAAATGATCGCAGCGGGCTCGGCCTTTTCTTGCGCTGTGGAATGTGGGGTTGGGCCCGGGCGCTGGTGCCTCAAACGGCTCCACAGCCGCCTCGCCCATCACCCGCAAGCCCCACCTTTGGGTGCCAACAACAGCGCGCCGTAGTCCAGGCCTTTGCAGCATTGGCACTCGGCTTCAGCAAGGAGCAGCCATGAGCGAGTCCCTCAAGGTCCAACCCCACCACCTCGAGCGCGACGCCTACTTGTACGTCCGCCAGTCATCGATGCGGCAGGTGGTTGAGAACGTCGAGAGCACCAAGCGCCAATACGCGTTGCGGGCGCGTGCCATAGCGCTCGGCTGGTCCGACAGCCGTATCGTCGTGATCGACTCCGACCAGGGTGAGTCGGGCACATCGGCAGCCTGGAGGAAGGGCTTCCAGCGCCTGGTCACGGAGGTGGGCATGGGCCGCGCTGGGATCGTCATGGGGCTCGAGGTCTCCCGCCTGGCGCGGAACAGCGCCGATTGGCACCGCCTGCTGGAGATCTGCGCGCTCGCCGAGACGCTGATCCTCGACGAGGACGGCGTGTACAATCCGATGGACTTCAACGACCGTCTCCTCCTCGGCCTCAAGGGGACCATGAGCGAGGCCGAGCTCCACGTCCTGAACGCGCGACTGCGCGGCGGGATCCTCAACAAGGTGCGCCGCGGCGAGTATGCCTGCGTGCTTCCCACCGGTCTCGTCTACGACGAGGCCGGCAACGTCGTCCACGACCCCGACTGCCAGGTGCGGGAGACCATCGCGTACTTCTTCGAAACGTTCTCTCGGGTTGGCTCCGCCCATCAGACGGTCAAGGCGTTTCGCAACGAGGGTCTTCGATTTCCTTCTCTCGATCGGAGCCACGGTGAGACGACGGTCGTCTTTCGACCGCTCACCCTATCGTCCGCGATGCGGACGCTGCACAATCCACGATACGCTGGCACCTACGCCTATGGGCGGCGACGTTACCGTAGAACCGCAGACGGCAAGAAGAACGTGCGACGACGGGACTGCGGCGAGTGGCTTGCCTGCATCCCAAACGCTCACCCCGGCTACATCACTTGGGAACAATACCAAGCGAACCTGAAGATCCTCGAGCACAACGGCCGAGGATACGAGATCGCGAGGAAGTCGCCACCTCGCGAGGGCTGCGCGCTCTTGCAGGGGCGCGCGGTATGCGGCCGGTGCGGCGACCACTTCCGCGTGAGGTACGTTTCCCGGCGCGGCGGGACGGAATCATGGTACGTTTGTGACCGGGCGAGCGGCAGCCGCGGCGAGCCCAATTGTCAATCGATTGCGGGCCGCCCGATCGACGACGCCGTCGGCGCGCTGGTCGCACAGAAGATGACTCCCGCGGCTGTCGAGCTGGCGCTTGAGATTCGAAGGGACATCGAGGCGCGCCAGCAGGAGGCTGATCAGCTGCGGTGCCGAGCGATCGAGAGAGCTCAGGTCGAAGCCGAGCTGGCACAGCGCCGGTTCATGATGGTCGATCCGAGCAACCGCTTGGTCGCCGATACCCTCGAAGCCGATTGGAACGAGAAGCTCCGCGCGCTGGCCACCGCACGGGAGGAGAGGGAGCGCGACCGAGACGACGACCAGATCGCCGTCGACGACACCATTCGTGAGCGGCTCGTGGCGATGACCACTGACTTCCAGCGTCTCTGGGCTGACCCGGCCACAGCGAATCGCGAGCGGAAACGCATGCTCGCTCACATCATCGAGGACGCGACGCTTGTCAAGCTCCCGGCCGAAGGGCTCACCAAAATCCACATCCGCTTCAAGGGCGGGAAGACCGAGACGCTCACCACCTTGAATCCGAAGTCCTCCGCGCAGCAAGTGACGACGCCACCTGAGATCGTCGCTCTAGTCGACCAGCTCCTCGACGACCACATCTACTCCGAAATCGCTGCCTTGCTGAACGAGCGAGGGCTTCACCCCGGTGGGTCGGCTCGCCGGGGGCGACATGACGCGCGCTTCACGGGGCCTCGGGTCGGTTACCTCGTGCATAGCTACGGACTGCGTTCGCGCTACGATCGGCTTCGCGGCCGAGGAATGCTCACGAAGCAGGAACTGGCACATCGCCTCGGGGTTCACGAATGCACCGTGGTTCGCTGGGCCGAGCACGGCCTCGTCGCGAGGCATGCCTACAACGGGCACGCCTACCTCTACGAAGACCCCGGCCCGACTCCGCCAGCCAAGCACTGTAGCCGCTGGGACCGCCTTACCGAGCGGGCTGCCAGCATCCAAGCAACGCAATCTCAACTCGCTTCGATGGAAGCAGAGGAGGTGTAGTGTGAAGAGCGTTGGTTGTACACGATCACGTACCCCGTGCGATCCCACACCAACAGCTTGACCCGGTTGCGACGGCGGTTCAGGAACACGAACACATGACCGC
>JAOUNZ010000141.1 GCA_029880665.1 Candidatus Nitrosopumilus sp. | reverse complement strand
AGATTAGAATTCAAAGGAATGCCTATTTCAAAGAGAATCATTAAACCGTTAATCGAAGAAGGCAAAGTTTCATGGTATGACGATCCAAGGCTACCAACACTTGAGGCACTACGTAGAAGAGGAATCAAACCTGAAGCCATAAGAAAATTCATCATGTCTTTGGGGTTGACCAAAGCAAATACGCTAGCACCATTTGATTCACTAGAAGCATTCAACCGCAAATTTGTAGATACGAGTAGTATCAGATTATTCATGGTTAGCAATGCAAAAAAACTAACAGTGAAAAATTTACCAATTTCATCAATCGAAATTTCTAATCACCCAGTGAACGATATGGGGAAAAGAAAAATAGAGATTAATAGAGATTTTTACATTTCAGGAGAAGACGCTCAAATAATGAAAGCAGGAACAGAAATTCGTCTTTTAGGTTTAGGAAATGTATTGATAACAAAGGAAGGTAATGAATTAGAAGGAGAGTTTGTTGAGAATGGCAAACTAGACAATATTTTAAAAATTCAATGGGTCCCTCAAACAACAGCACATCCAATTAAGATGATCATTCCAAAAACACTGTTTATCAATGATGAGTTTAACGAAGAGAGTTTAGAAGAATTAGACGTTTATACAGAACCGCATTACCTACAATTAAAAGAAGGGGAAGAGATACAATTTGTTAGATTTGGATATTGTAGAAAAGATTCACAAAATCAGGCAATTTTTACACACAAGTGATCAACAATGAAGATTGCAAGATTTATGCATAATAATAATGAGACATATGGTTTCATAAGAGGAGACAGAGTATCTACAAAAGATGAGATTACTTATTTAACAGGAGTGCCAATTCCTCAAAATGTAAAAGATTTTCTTTTTGATGGATGGTATGATGAAATTAAAAACAAAATAAAGGATTTGCCTTATGGAGAAAATATTTCAAAATACAAACTGTTAGCACCGATTCCAAATCCAAATAAAATAATTTGCTTAGCATTCAATTATGTAGATCATGCCAAGGAGCAGGGATTAGACCCACCAGAAGATCCTGCACTTGTAATGAAACCGCGAACTGCACTAAACAACACAGAATCAGATATCATATGTCCTAATTTTGTAACGCAGTTAGATTATGAGATAGAATTAGCCCTAATTATTGGAAAAAACTGTAAAAATGTCAGCGTTGATGATGCATCAAAAGCGGTATTTGGATATATGATATTCAATGATGTCTCTGCAAGAGACATTCAATTCAAAGACAAACAGTTTACTAGAGGAAAAAGTTTTGACTCATTTGCTCCATGTGGCCCATGGATAACAACTGCTGATGAGATCAAAAACGTTCAGAACCTAAAGATGACAACCAAAGTCAATGGTGATTTGAGACAAGACTCTTCTACAAACAACATGTTTATAAAAATCCCAGAAATTGTTTCAAAAATCTCTCAGGTAATGACACTAGAAAAAGGAGACATCATTTCTACCGGAACACCAGCTGGGGTAATGCTAAACAAACCAAATGCAGTGTTTTTGAAGGACGGTGATAAGATAGAAATGGAGATTGAGGGCCTAGGAATTTTAAAGAACACTATACGATTTACAAAATCTAATTAAAGTAAATGTTTTTTCATAAGGTGAAAAGAAATTTTATGTTCCAAGGTATCAAATTTAGGTAGGTCATCAATTGTCAAAATTTGAATTCGTTTATAATTTTCATCTAAAGCATAATTTTGTAAAAATGAAAGTATTTGAATTGCAGCAACATTGTGATCGGAAAATAATGTGACTATCATTGTCTTATCAAAATGTTCAGACTCAGTGATGATTGCATGAGAGGTATTTCCATCTACACTAGATGTTATAATTTTATTTTGGTGAGAAAACAAGGATAGTAATTCATCATCTAATGGAAGCCATCTCCAAGATTTTACATAATGTGTGTATAATTTACAATCGAGTGATTTTTCAAAATCAACGGCATAATTTGAATTTGATTTAGGATCAAGTGAATAAAAGTTCCAAGTTTGAAAGATACTGTAATTCAATGAATTTGCCATAGAAAGAGAGTTAGTATTTAGAGTATCAATAAGCATATAAGAAAATGAGATGCTATTTTCTTTTCCAATAGATTCTGCATGTTTTATTAATTCAGATGCTATTTTCTGTCGACGAAAATTTGGATCAACCCTTATACCTTCAATCCAGATTTGATCTTTTGAATAAAATGCATGGCAGATTCCAATTGGGAACTGACTTTCACATAGAAATAAATTTCCTTCTGACAGCCAAGAATCCCACACTTGATCTATATAATCACCCCAAGAAAAAGTGTCTTTACAAAATTGCAAAACACGAATTTTATCTTTAGTATTTGCTTCCCTTATCATCAAATCTATCATATACGAAAAAATATTAAGAATAATAAGATAAAAGCTGCGATGGGAAAAATAATAGCTGGTAAAGCATCGGATATTCCAGATGGAAAGATGGTAAAGGTCTCTATTGATGGAAGAGATATTTTAGTTGCAAACATAAATGGCGAGTATTGTGCTACAGACGATTCTTGTACTCATTCAGGTTCTAGTTTGTCAGAAGGAAAATTAGATGGATGCGTAATTACATGTGGATGGCATGCGGCTGAATTTGATTGTAAAACTGGAAAACTAGTCAAATTTCCCGCAAAAATTAGAGATTTAACATCATACAATGTTGTTGTAGATTCAGGCAATGTATTTGTAGAGATGTAACTATATACCTCTAATTTTTAATAAAAGGTGTAAAAATGGCAGACGATATCCAAAATAAAGAGGCAATGAAAGAAGCGATCGAAACATTGAATCAAATTGTTTCAAGCAATTCGACTCCAAAAACAATTAAAAAATCCATTACGGATTTGATTGCAGATTTGAATAATCAAGAGTACACATTATCAGTAAGAGCAGCAAATACAATTAGTTTACTAGATGACGTTACACAAGATCCCAATATGCCATCATATGTAAGAACTCAATTATGGCAAGCAGTTTCAAAATTAGAAAGTATAAGAGAATAAATTCACGCTTGTTTTAAAAATATTAATGAAAATTGAAGAATATTTACAGACACTTCCAAATAATGTACTAAGTGGGGAAGATGCTCAATTATCTGAAAGATCTTTTAGAGAGATTTTCAAATTTGTGAATTTAGGCAAAAATGACAGTTTTTATCATTTGGGATGTGGGGATGAGAGAGGAATTGAGATTGCAATTAAGGAATTCAAAGTGAAAAAAGCTGTAGGCATAGATAATAATTTTGAAAAAATAAGCAATGCAAAAAAAAAAATAGAAGAGAAAAATATTCAAGGGAAAATGCTATGCCAAAACATAGAGAATTCAGATATTTCAGATGCCACAGTAATTTTGTTCTGGTTTACAGACGAGAACGTGATAGACCAAATGTTAGAAAAATTTAAAAAATTAAAAACAGAAACAAAAATAATTACAATTTGGGGACCGCTACCCGATTGTCTTCCTGACAAGGTAAACTTTCCATACATTATCAACAAAATACCATTCAAGAAAGCACGCAGTCTACAAGATCAAGTATTGGCAATCTTTGGTGTGAAGTGTGTGGATTTTGTAACAGCATGGGAATTTGCAGAAAGATACACCAAGTCCATAGGATCTCCAGAAATTAGAAATGATCGTTTTTTAACAAT
>JAOUNZ010000139.1 GCA_029880665.1 Candidatus Nitrosopumilus sp. | reverse complement strand
GGATGTGATTTTCTAACGAGAGATTTAGGCGAATTTGCATTCTTAGACTTAACAGTGTATACTCAATACAAAGATGAAATAGCACCTAGAATTGATATGTTGGCTGATATGTTAGTAAATAGACTGGAAACCTTCATGTCCGGATTAAAACCCATGTATGAATGTTCAAAAACAGTGGTCTTGTCTGGCGGTGGAATATTAATTCCTGAACTCAAAGCTGCAATTTTGAAAAGAATGAATGTCAAGGTTGAAGTACCTAATGATCCAGTAATGAGTAATGCCAACGGACTTTACAAGATAGCTACTAGACATGGTATTGTCTAATGTATTTTTAATCTGCGTCAAATATTGAAGTTTTTCAGATCTTTTAAGATATGCGAATTAACTCTTTTTTAAAATTTTGAGACTGCAAGTGATTACTATCGATCATTCATAATTACTATTCACTAAGATTTTAATCTAACATAAAATGTCTATTATGAGTATTCTACCCTTGATGATTTTGAATTAAATGAAAAAACTGTTCTTTTACATATTGTTCTGAATTATCTTATTGATCCTGTGACTGAAAATACCTCATTCGCAAAAAGATAGATAGACAATCGAGACTATTAAGACACTAAACAATGCAAAATGTCATCATATGACACCAAAGACAAATAACAGAGGGTTGTTAGAATGGAACAACATACAAAAATTTTGGAGTCTGCTTGGAAAGAAGATTATGTATGTTCAAGAATGATCGGTTCACTAGCACAGTTTGAAATAAAAAAATGAATAATGGTGATGTCCTATTGTTGGACAATCTGAGATTTTGTACCAAACTTTTCATTCTTAAACCATATAGATATCTCATATCAACACCCAAAATAATGGGTTAACAGAAAAATATCCCACGTTAGTACTGCTGGCAGCACACTTGTCTTGTATTTCACTGGAGAAAAACTTTCATGATTTAGTCACCAGAAAATACGGCTAAGATAAAACATGAAAATATCTTTTTGTTGTTTAAAATACATTCTAAAGCAGACTAAAATTTGAAATTCTTAGAAATCTTCAACAACAAACCAGAAATCATATTCCTCTTGTATTGTCTTTTCTGGATTGTAATTGCCATTTCTGAATGGATCCTAATACTGCGTTGACCTTATAATAAGTAAAACTTTAATAATTTCTGGATAGTTGGGGGAATCAATCAAATTAAATATTACCAAAAAACTGATAACTTATTCATGTTAAAATTTCAAGGTAAAATCGCTCTAATTACAGGCAGTGGAACTGGCATAGGTCAAGCCATTGCCAAAAAATTTGTAGAAAATGGGGCAAGCGTGATCATTCTTGGAAGAAGACAAGAACCATTGGACGAAACATCAAAAATCCTAGAAAAAATCATCGCTGAAAAAAACAGTGGAGCGCATGTTAAAATTTTTTCAGGTGTTGATGTAAGTGATGAATTACCAATGAATAACATGTTTGAATCCTTGAAAAAAGATAATGTTGTAATTGATTATATGATAAACAATGCAGGAGTTTCTGGTCCGGTCACATGTTTTGCAAATGCCCCTCTGGATGAGTTCAAAAATACAATAGGTATTCATCTAACAGGTACTTTCTGGGGTTCAATTCAAGCGCTGAAAGTGATGAAAGAAGGAGGGAAAATTATTACCATTTCAACATTCTTTACAGAAGAACGTCCATTAGAACAAAGACCGTATAGATTCAGGAGTCCATATACTGCCTCACAAGGAGCAAAGAACAGATTAGCAGAATTAATGTCATGGGAGTTAACCGATAAAGGAATAATATCTATTGCAACAAATCCCGGTCCAGTTCATTCAGACAGAATCTATAAGACAGTTTACCCAAAAGCTGCAGCAGAGTTCATGAGAATCAGTGGATTTGAAGATCTAACTCCAACTGAAGTAGATGTTGCAAACAGAGAATTACTTCCACTATTAGGTGAAGATGAAAATATTATCAAAGAAGGAATTTTCAAAGCTGCACAAAAACTTGCAAACGGAAAAGATGTATCTAAACTAACTGAAACATTTACAAACTTACTAAATAAAATTCGGAATATTGCAGAAAAAGTACAAAACAATACGTCCCATATGATTGCAAACCAAGAGTTTCTATCTCAAGGACAAGTTGCGGAATCAGTTTTGAATTTATGTGATGATGAAATAGCGAAAATTCTAAATGGTAAAGTAATTCCAGGAGACAGGGTATTTTATCCAGTGAAACCACATATTGGAACTACCACCCCAGGAGTTCATCAACCCGATTTTACAGGAAAAACAGTGGTGTTTACAATTGACGCCACGGATAAATCTGATGCTCAAAGAGTAGAATTTCTAGCGCAACACATAGAAAAGAACGGAGGAAAAACTGCATGTTTTATCTCACAATCCACCCCAACCGAACTTCAAGAATACATAAGTGGAAAATTCCATTCACACACAGTAGATATCAAAAACCCTGACGAGGTAGCAAGATGGTTAAATACTGCCAAGACTAACATCGGTGAAATCCTAGCAGTTGTACATATTACAGGAAAATTACCTGAAGTATCAAAATTAACGGACTTGTCAAGAGCAGAATGGGAAGAACTTACTGAGAAATTCATATCCACACCAGCAACAGTCGCCCAAAGAGCATTAGAACAGTTTGTTCCTGGAGGAAGTAATGATCCGCGTCTTTATAATAATTCTAAAGGTGCAATAATGATTGTTGGTCCTGATTTACCAATTGGTAAAAAAATAACAGGTACTCAAAGAGCTCAGGTTGAAGTTTTCAGAGGAGCACTAAGGCCATTTACAACCACCGTTAATCAAGAATTGAGTGACGTACTTGGCTCTAAAATCAGAATATTTACAATTCTTCCAGGATCAGTAACAGGATCAGAACCAAACAACCAAAGAATTGCAGATGCATTTAATTTCCTTGTCTCTGATAATTCTGCATCCTCATCTGAAGTTACTTTCTGTGTTGACGAAATAAGAGAATAATGAAAAAATTTTCCGAATTCAAAGTCGGAGATTCATTCTATTCAACATGTAGCGTCTCTAATAAAGAGATGGAAGAATATCTCAACTTTTCCAGAGTAAAAAACGCATTTTTGGAAAACAAAACAAAGGATGAACATCAACTGGTTTCTGGAAGAGCGATACTCTCAAGAATGGAAGGTGAGTTTACTAGATTAAGCCAAATCTATGGAAATCATATTGTCTTTCTAGGGACTGATGGGGATCCTAATTGGAAAAATAGAAACACTAGATTTCTCAAACCCTTTTACACAGACCAAGTGTTGAAATTAAAATTCACAATATCCTCAAAAGATGATGTTGATGATGAATTTGGAAAAATTGCAGTAGATTACGAAGGAACAACTTCAGAAGGTGAAATAGTAGTTCTTTCAAAAAAAAATATCTACCGAATTAAAAAAGAACCTTCAAGATAAATTATTAAAATAAATCTAGTAATGTATTAACAACCAATAATTTTTTTAATCACATGTGACATTAAGTATAAAATTTTTGTACATATGTAGTGTTTTGATGAAACCACATTGACAATACCTGTTTTTGTTATAATTTAGAATATGAATAGATGTACAAATACCATCTATGTTTGAATATGACTCATTTTGTTGACAGAATTAATTGAGATAGTCTCTTGAAATATATTTTGATTCGTGTATTTGAAAGAA
>JAOUNZ010000140.1 GCA_029880665.1 Candidatus Nitrosopumilus sp. | reverse complement strand
TTTTAACTAAAATAATTTCAATTGTAGATGTCATGTTGCCGATTCCTGCGGCCTCCAATGTATCTAAATTAATCTTTTCAATTTTTGAATTCCCATGTAATATTTTTTCTGTTATGATGTTAGCGACTGCAACTGCATTTGGAATAGAGTTTCCTCTTGATTTCAGAATCACTTTATTTTTTTTTCCTAAAATTGGCAATATGTCTAAAGCCGATTGCATTACGGGATCATCTCCAATGTTAATTATGGTGTCTTCAGACTTTGCGGTCTGCTCTTGACCATGCGGTTCAATTGATTCTTCCATGAGCATTATTCAATAATCAGCAATTTTATGTTCTTTTAAGTTTTATCGACGATTTATTCATCTATCAAAATAGTCAATTGGTATGTTTTGATAATCGCCATTTGGTAACACCCTTCTAATTGTAATTGGAATTACTCTTTGCTCTAATTCCTCCATCGAGATGTCTAATGATATTCTTGCACTCTTTGGAATTGGAATGAATGGTGGTGCACCTAATGACAATTGCAATGCTCTTGCTCCCATGATTCTTGCTTTTTCAAATCTAGTTAATGTAGGGGGACCAATTGTGATCTTTTTGTTCTCACATGGAATTTCTATTGGTTCATGTTCTTCAATTTTATCAACAACTTCTCTTTCTTCAATTTCTTTGATTCTTTTCTCAAGATCATTTTGTTCTTTTTCACTTAGTGGCTCAATGCCGTCCTTTTTCTCAATTAATTTTCGATAAGTGTCAAGCGCTTTGTTTAGTCCTGCATTCTCTTCTGGTTCTAAATCCAGAAGTTCTTCCGATTCAGGAACCTCTAACACTTCCGATTCAGGAACCTCTAACACTTCAACTTCTTCCGCATCAGACAAGTAACAAATTTTTCTTAAAACGTTATATAATCTAATCAGTTTAACGTACGAAATGAGTACATCATCCGTATCTAAAAAACAACTCGTTTTGGAAATTCGAGGAAAAGTAAAAATCAAATGTGATCTTAAACGCCATCTCTCTCCAAGAACTGTTGGAATAATCTTGAGATCATTGCCATTGGAAGGTCATGCCCACCAACTAGGAAATAGCATTTTTTATTTTGAAACAAGCATTGATTCTGGAATTGAAAGATCAAGATCTGAATTCAAAAAAGGCGATATTGCATTTTTACCTTCTACTGGAAGTATCTGTTTTTTTACTAACGACGTTACAACTGGAAAAATCATGACTCCTATTGGAGAGCTGGGCAAGAACATTGATGTATTAAAAGATGTAAAGTCTGGAGATGTTTTTTGCATCTATGAGGACGTTGCTTGATACAAATGATGTCCCGAATAACCGCCAACTCTTTTTACTGTTCCTTTGATTGCAGACTCTCTTAGAAATCTGTTTGCTGCAGAAATTTTGACTCCTGTCTGTCTTGCAAGATCTTGAACTGTGACTACTTTTGAGTTTTGAATAACTTTCATTGCCTGTTGCTCATTAACCATGACTGTTATCTCTGCCTTTCTTGGTCCACTTTCTCCTTTGTCTTTCTTACTTTTCTTGGAATCTTTGGTACCTGCAGACTTGTCTTTGGTTGCCGTCGTAGTTTTTTTTGCCCCGGCCATAAATTAAGAAAAAATATTCCTCTTATAAACGATGAACATGATAAATTCCATACTGATCAAAAATAAAAAATCATAACATATTTTCAAGTATAAATAACATCTTGATTACTATACTGTATGGGCATTGTATCAAAGGGTGCAAAATGTAATGTTGAGGGATGTGATCATGACGGTACTCGTTCTCTTAACACGACCAAAGTCGAAAATGCCGGATTGCGTGTAACCTCTACTGGCAAAAAAACAGTTCTTTGCAAAGATCATTACAAAGAGTGGAAAAAAGAGTCTAAGGACGATAGAGATCTAGAACGTGCAAGATTTGACAAGTTTTAGTTTTTCTTTTTTAATCTCCTTGCCTTGTTTGCGGGATTTTTGAAATAGTCATTGCTGAGTTTCTCATATAGTTTGTCTAACTGTCTGTATAGTCGTTTTGGTTTTCGTTTCTTTTGATTACTTAGAACATACAGTGCAAGAATTGGAAAGGCAATTGTTGCATCCGCATAAACTGTAATCATTCCGTGGTGTGCATCTTGTACTTTGCCCCAACTCTTTCCCTCTTGCAGCGTTGCACCTGACAAGCCTCCTGTGTCTGGTCGCGCATCTGTGATTTGGATGACATAGTCTTGACCTCCATCGTTCCTTCTTAGAATCTGATCTAGCATAGGCCCTGTCTGCTGAGCTGTATTCTTCGGAACTCCTCCTCCAAGTTCTAAGATTCCGGATTTTTTTGAGCCATACAAAATTGCTGCCTGTTCAATTATTTCCCTAACAAAGTCAAGATTGTATATTTTGCCTTTTAGTCTATGAACAGCTAAATTTAGTGCAAGTGAAGAATCCTTTATTGTTGAGATATAAACTGGAACATCATACTCGTACGCTGTTGTAATGAAACTTTTCTCGGGATACTTTGCCTTTTCCTTACTGATTTTTCCCATCATATTGCAAAACTCTGCGGTGGTAAATGGTGTGTCCGGAAAGTCTTCCCCAAACATCTTTTGGATTAGCATGTCTTCTGCCTCCAATGTCTCCTTAAATTTGATGTAGACATCTCTAATTCTAACAATCTCATTTTCATACAACTTCATATCGTCTACATCAAAACTTCCTTGCTTAACAGGTAGCCCCCACGCAAAATGATCTTCATGATATACATTGGCACCCGTGGTCACAATCCAATCCACAAACCCTCGTTCGATTAACGTCTTAATTATTCCACCAAATCCTACTGGCGTCATTGCTCCAGATACAGTAAGACAGATTGTTGCATCCTCGCTAATCATTTTGGCATAAAGTTTAGCTGCATCTCCAAGCTGCCTGCCGTTATATCCTGAATTTGCAAACACGTCTACTAGATCTTCAATGGTCATCTTTGGGTCTAGTTTAATGTGTGGTATGTCTTTGCCATGAAATTTGTGTGGATCCACATTTACAAAACAATTTTTTACGGTAAATAATACTATCGCAAGTATTCTCATTCGTAATATGTGCTAGGAAATTTTCAGGCAAAATCCCTTAATTAACAATGACGGTATATGGTATATGATGCATAAAGTTGATCTTCATGATCCTAACCGAGTTGCTAAAACTCCTGATGATGTTCAAGTTTTATTCTCTTCAGGGAATTTTACCCAAGATAATTTCATAGTGTCCCGAGTTGAATTGCGTTTGTATCTTGAAAGAATTGATGAAAGACTTGGTCAGTATTCATTGATTACCTCATTTGTTGATACCAATCAAGGATCTGTTGAGATGATTTATGATGAGGGGTTTAGAGGAGAGTCTCACCTTTTGAAGGTAAGCGAATTTCTTAAATCCCATTTAGGGATCTCTGGTCTGATCTTACGATCAATTATATCATTACGTCAAACTATGGGGTAATTTCTATGATGTTATGTTCATATCTACTCTTTTGATTAATTTTATCATCTATAAACTGAACATTTTATGTGCTGAATAAAACACCCCATCTGAATTTGACAAAACTGATTTTTTTACCAAACCATAAAATTAAATGCTATCAATACTCTCATAATTCAATTACGCTCATGCTTGTCAACGTGACATGCGTTATCGTCTATTTTCCCTTAGGCTATCTAAATA
>JAOUNZ010000138.1 GCA_029880665.1 Candidatus Nitrosopumilus sp. | reverse complement strand
TATGTTTTAAAGGATTGGAGTTGTAATGGCACCCTGTGCAGCAGAACCTACCAATGATGCATATTTGGCAAGTGCTCCTACAGTATAGTTTGGTTTGGGTTTACGCCATTGTTTTCTTCTGATTTCTAACTCATCTTCAGACACATGAAGATCTATAATATTAGTCTCCGTATCTATTGTAATTTCATCATCATCTTTTACCAATGCAATTGGACCTCCAACATAAGCTTCTGGTGCAACGTGACCAACCATAAATCCGCGTGTCCCTCCAGAAAATCTTCCATCAGTCACCATTGCTACTTTTTTCCCTAATCCCTGTCCTACAAGTGCAGCAGTGGTTGCTAGCATCTCTCTCATTCCTGGACCCCCTTTTGGTCCTTCATATCTAATTACCACTACATGACCTTCATCTATCTCCCCTTTTGCAACAGCATCAAATGCGTACTCTTCCCTATCAAACACACGTGCCTTTCCAGTAAATCTAGTCATCTCCACTCCGGCAGTCTTAATTACTGCTCCTTCTGGAGCTAAACTTCCTTTCAGAATTACGGCAGTTCCTACTTTATGAATAGGATTTTCAACTGATCTCACGATGTGTTGCTCAACATCTTGTATCTTAATAGACATGAGATTTTCTTTGATAGTTTTTCCTGTAACTGTCATGCAGTTTTCATTAAGCAGTCCTTTCTCAAGTAATTTCTTTAATACGAAAGGTATTCCCCCAATCTTGTCAAGTGAATTCATAACATAACTTCCACCGGGTTTCATATCTGCCAAATGGGGTGTTTTTTTTCTAATTCTTTCAAAATCATCATAACTCAAATCAATGTTTACTTCATTTGCAAGTGCAAGCAAATGTAAAATTCCGTTAGTTGATCCTCCTACCGAATTTAGCATAGTAATTGCATTTTCAAATGCTTCAAAACTTAGAATTTCTTTAGGTCTAACGTTAATTTCTAATAATTTGGCACATGCAACTCCTGTATCATACACCATCTTGTCTCGTCTGTCATCTTCTGCAGGAGGGCTAGCACTTCCAGGCAATGCAAGTCCTATAGCCTCAGAAATTGACGCCATAGTGTTTGCAGTAAACATCCCTCCACAAGAACCTGAGCTTGGACATGCAGTATTCTCAATATTTTTTAAAGATTCAAGAGATAATTGTCCAGAGTCATATGCACCTACTGCTTCATACACATCCACAATCGTCAGTTCCTGTCCATCTAACATTCCAGGCATAATGGTTCCGCCATAAACAAACACTGAGGGGATATTTAGTCTGGCCATTGCCATCATGGTACCAGGCAAACTTTTGTCACATCCTGCAATACCTACTAGTGCATCATACTGATGTGCTCTAACCATCAATTCAATTGAATCTGCAATAACTTCACGAGAAACAAGTGACGATTTCATTCCTTCATGTCCCATCGCAATTCCGTCACTTACTGCTATTGTTGAAAATTCTCTTGGAGTGGCACCTGCATCTGATACTCCTTGTTTAGCTTTGAGAGCTAATCTTGGCAGATGAATATTACATGGTGTCGCTTCATTTCCGGTATGACATACACCAATGAATTGTTTAGATAAATCATCATCATCAAGTCCCATAGCTTTGTACATTGCTCTTTGTGGTGCTCGTGATGTTCCTTCCACAACATTTTTGCTAGAGATTTCCATGACACGTAAATTGCAGATTGCTATAATTTAGACTTTATTGAAATTCTCACAGTTTTCATTTAATGACTAATTATTAACTAATGGATCTCAAACATGACTAAAGCATCAGAGCAAACTAAAGCACATCATGATGATTTTTGTTAGATTTGATATGATGAAAATAAATTTGAAAACTAAAAGGTAGAATAGAAAAAAGCATTTAAGATAGTTAAAAAACAGAATCGTAAAAATAAATCAATTTACTTTGATTATTCCTTGACTTGCCAAAAATTCTATTCCTTTAACAAAATCCCTTTCAGAAATCAAATCTTCTGACCACCATCCGGCGTTATTCTTAACCCAATTAGGGATTTTATTATTTTGATTAACTGCGTTGTGTTCTGTAATAGGTATTTCCATTAACCCTTCTTTGATCAAAAATTGTATTCCTTCGATGAATGAGGTGTCATCAATTTGACCATCTGACCACCATTTCGCATTGTTTTTTATCCATGTTGGAATAGGGATGGTTTTTTTCTCTTCTTTCATGGATCGTGATGTGATACTAAAGTCAGATACTGATGTCATGAATTTTTCAAAATCTTTAGAATCCTGTCCTGTTAAAATTAATTTTAATTGAAAATTACCATCAGTTGGAATTAAGATGTTTTCTTTGACAACTCCGTTTGGAGCCAAGATACCGATGCGTGTTTCGGTTGTGCCAACATTTGACCAAATCTCTTTTCCGGATGAATCTATGATAGTATATGCAAATAATATGTTTTTTGTTGGATTGTTATTTGCATCAAAGAATGAAAATGTGAACGGTATTTTTTTACCCATATCTAACTTTGAATCCCACAATATTTTTGCAGTAAAGCCGTTCTCGAATGCAAAATCAAGTTGATTAAATTCTGTTTTTTCTCCAGAAAAAACCTCAACGTTAACTGTATCTTTTGTATTTTCTGAATCTGATTTATTTTCTATTAATAGAAATTCGTCATGTGGGATGATTATCCTAATGACATTCTCATCATTAGATGAAGTGTCAAATTCAATCCAACTGTCTTGCAACTTAACTCCTTCAACAAATACATTCACATCATACCCTTGTTGAAATGATGAAAAATCTTTTGGCACAGAAACTGTTTGTTTATTGGTAAAATCATGTTGTTTACCATATTCATGATTATACGTTATTTCATATGCAATTTTTTTTAATGACTCATCATAACTGAAATTGGAAATTTTATTGTAAGACTTTACAGATACTGGAAATTCTTGAGCGTCTACTGTTTTAATTAAAAACGTTTCCTTTTGAGGAATGTGTAAAAAAGTCTCAAAAAGCAGGTCCTCAGTAGTCATTGTTTTTGGATTTGTTGCGCCAACAATGGAAACTTTGACGTTGTATTGACCGCTTTTGTTAAAAACTGGTCCCTGGATCACAGGGATTGAATCCCCTCTAGCATAATATGCACCAGCTATGGCATGTTTTTCACCAAAATATTTTGTGCATTTCCAAAGACTTTGTTCTTTACATCCTGTTATAGGTCTAATTTCTAAATCAAGTTTTCCATCATCATCATAAAAATATTCGTTGGCAACCAAATCACTCTCTTGGAAAATCTGAACACGATATGTAACACTTTTTATGTTTACATTAGTATCACTATCAAAGAATCTAATGGACAGAATTGCAGTTTTGGTCTCATTAAAATTAAAGTCTTCAGGAGATAGAATTGTACTGAGTGACATTTTTAGCCCATCCAAATCAATCGGTGGTGCAAGTGCTCCGGAGTGATGTTGTGCATATGATGGCGAAAATGAAATGACAAATAACGTTGCAGATATTATCAACATCCATTTTGGAATCATGGTTTTAGATATTTTGAATATATGGTAATACATTATAACCATTATGGGTTATTTAGATAGCCTAAAGGGAAAATAGACGATAACGCATGTCACGTTGACAAGCATGAGCGTAATTGAATTATGAGAGTATTGATAGCATTTAATTTTATGGTTTGGTAAAAAAATCAGTTTTGTCAAATTCAGATGGGGT
>JAOUNZ010000137.1 GCA_029880665.1 Candidatus Nitrosopumilus sp. | reverse complement strand
CTTTTCAATCAAATTCTCCCTGTCTTTTGATATTTTGCCAAACTCTGATTCTGGAATTGAGCGATCTCCAATCAATCTTACATAAAGATAATCTGTTGTAATGGGCATTGGATTATTAACTCCTGCAACCTCATTCCATACAAGACAATATCTGTTTTGTTTGAGAAATGTAATTGCTTCATCTGTAAACCAAGATTCATGTCTTGCCTCAATTGGATATGCAAAGTCCTCTGGTAATAATTCAAAGAGTTCTGATAATCTTGGTTTTGCTTCTTCAAACGATAATGATGGGGGCAACTGGAAAACTAATGCTAAGATCTTTTTATGAATTGGAGAAAGTGATGATAAAAATGAAAAAACTTCTGAATTTACCCTGTCCAATCTTTTTTCATGTGTAATTATCGATGGAAATTTTGCTGTAAATCTAAAATACCTTGATGTATCTATATTCCATCTTTTAACAATCTCTTGAGCAGGAATTCTGTAAAATGTAGAATTTATTTCAGTAATGTCAAAAATCTGTGAATAGTATTTGAGCCATTCGGAACTTTTTAGATTTTTTGGATAAAATACTCCTGACCATCCTTGATAACTCCATCCGGTACAACCTATTTTGATATTCACAGTACTGTAAACACTTCTTTACTTTTTTAAAATTTTTAAAGCTGACTATCGCGGTTTAATCTTTACACAGTCTTGCAGGTATGCTCAAACCGGTAAACAATCACCAGAATTTAGACAATTGGCTACTGTGTCAGCTTTTCATAATCTTATATGTAGAACTAAAATAAAAAGCAGATCCTTGGTTTCCATTAGTCGTAATTAAATGCTGTCAGAAATTGTTTGACACTCCTGATTTTGAGAACATATTGGAACTTAAGACCAATAACGATTAGTTGTTTGGTGACAGCTCCAACTGTATATGATTTTAATGAATTAGTATTTAGGGAATACTAATAACTTCTACGTATCTATATTATTACGAAATCTGAGAATTAACTAAACATAGATAACTTCTACTTGGAGTTTATAACAAAATTACGTATAGTTAATTTATGTTTCGCCTAAGAAAGAAAAGGGAATTTGTATTTGTTCACATTCCATCAATTCCACATATTCAAATATCTCAAGACTAGGTTTTGGTAAAAATAAAAGATACAATTAATTCAAGCCATCGTTGAATCCAAAGCGGTAAATTACATTAATTGTATCCTTAGAATTTTTCCTAATGTAAGTGGTTTCCTCTTTACTGTGGAATTTATTCTCATAGTAAAGTTCAGATCCTGATGGCGCCCAAGTATCACTACTCGTATGAAGAATTAGATTTTCCAACACTGTAGTTTCATAACCAATGACGTCATGACAACCATGATTTATACCTGAAGTAATTAGATTGACTTCATCATGAGATATGCCTCTCCAACCTGACGGACCATGTTTAGCTGCAATAATATTTCCTAAATTATTATAGTCAATATTCCATGTATGAATAGATCCTCAACTACTGTTTTTACACTTATTGCATACTGAATAATTTTGCATATATGTTGTTGAGGAAACACATGCTAGAATAAAAAATTATTTTCCTCATTATCGCATGTGTGTTATTTTTACAATTATGTTGATTGTTAACGCAATAAAAAACGAGGAATGCTGAAAGAGCTTTAGATGCTTCCATCTTTTTTCACGTCTTCCTGTCTAAAATCATATTCTTCAAATTTTGACTGGTATGATAGTCCTCGTTTATACTATATTACGAAAATGGAATTTAAATTAACTGTAGGTAAATCTTAACATTTGATCATAATTTTGATTAAAATCACTATAAACATAAACACACATTGCACTCTTATTTTAGCATGTGAGCATTTTTGCTCTTTGAAATACTGTTATCCATTGACTCCAAGTGAGTCTGCCTGTCTGTGTATTTTGTTTTGAAGGATGATATGATGTGAGAATTTTGATTTTATCATATTGAAATAATTTATTGTGCCCAAAATTTTCTGATCTTGTTTGATATAATTTACATGCTACATCATATGCAATCTTTCCAAGACATAAAACAGTTGTAATGTTTTTTAGTATTTCTTTTTCTGTCTCTAAGTATTCAAAACAAGATTGTATCTCTTCTTTTAATGGTTTGTTATGAGGTGGTGCACATCTTACTGCTGCAGTGATGTATGCATTTTTCAACACCAGACCATCATCTATGCTCTGACTAGTTGGAATTGAAGCAAAACCGTGCTTATACATTGCTTTTGCAAGCCAATCCCCTGATGAATCTCCTGTGAACATTCTGCCTGTTCTATTTCCACCATGAGCCGCTGGCGCCAATCCTATAATTAATAATTTAGCATTTATGTCGCCAAATCCTGATAATGGTTTACCATAATACTTTTCCTCTTTGAATCGTCTAACTTTGTTTTTTGCAACATCCTTAATGTAGACTGATAATCTTGGACATTTTTTACACGATGTAATCTTTTTGTTTAGTAATTCAATTTGCTTCAACTATTTGATTTTCGATAGTATCAATAATACCTTTTTCCAAATCATTTTCTATAAAGATTGATTCTATATTTCCATAACTATTTGAATAGTGCATTACTATTCCGTATGGTAATTTAGTTTGTCCTATGTATTTCATTATTTTCATTCCAAATTTCATATACGACAAAATGCATACTCCACAACTACACCTGTTCCGGATCTCTGTCTAGATTAATTCCAATTGATTCAGCCCATCTAGATATCTGTTCAACAAATTTATTTTCATTTTGTGAATCCATGAACACATAATCTGTTTTTCTATAAAAGAAATTACTACTAACTTGTCTATTATTCAGAAAATGCCTAATAAATGTAATTTACACGAAAAAATCTTATTTGTAATAAACTATACTGTGTTCTAATCAGTTTTCTTTATATATCAAAATTAAAGAATCATGTAATGAAAAGTAGACATCTAAGCGTTGTATTTTTACTGATTGTGTTTGCTGGTGCCACTATAGGCAGTACGGCATTTGCTGAATCTGATGTCATTGAAGATTTCGAAGACTGTGTTGCAGCAGGTGGAGTCACTGGAGAAAATCCTTATGAATGTACCATTGACGGTGCAGTCTTTGTAAATGACGAAGACGACGATGAAAAAGTTCTCATATGCCATAAAGACCAAAAGACACTATCAATAGATAGTAATGCACTGCGTGCACATCTAACACATGGTGATTATGAAGGTCATTGTGATGTTGATGCTAGAGCAACTTTCATGCGTGGTGAAATGCATGACAAAGATCATGATAAAACAATGATGATGGATAAGCATGACATTTTAGATGCAATACAAAATGAAATCAGGATGAAATACGTTGAAAAATATGGTGATTTAGATAAGAAAAAATCTGAACTTAAAATAAAATTCAACGAACACATGAAAGAAATGAAAAACAAGATTTCTGATGAGAGAAAATCCTCAATTCACCATAGATTGGCAGAGATGAAAGCCTTCAAAGCAGAACTCCGTGAACATGCATCTGATATGACATACGAAGAAAAACAACAACTTAGAGAAAATTTCATTGAAAAGGTAAAAGAAATGCAATTAGCATGGATTTCCCCACGTACACAAATTACTGCCGGTGTTGATGCTACAGAAGTTGTATGTCGTGAAGGATTCAGCCTTGTAATGAAAGCATCAAACGGCGTTCCAATGTGCCTTAAAGTAGA
>JAOUNZ010000136.1 GCA_029880665.1 Candidatus Nitrosopumilus sp. | reverse complement strand
TTAGCAGAGTAATAAAACATCAGATATCAGATCCAACCCAAATAAATCACGGGTGAAACAAATCGTGTAAAAAAGATGGAAGGTTAAATCAACAAGGTTGAAAATCACAGATAAGATGTTTAATAATTTTAGAAAAATACACGGATTATCTAGAGACAAAATGACAAGGCATACACAGTAATTTGTATACAGGTCAAGATATGTAAGATTTAAAAAAACAAGCCCCAACAAAATGAAATCTATGACACTAACAGTGAATCATAAAAGGTCAATTAGTCACAATTACAAATAGTTGGAATTTTAAAGATTTGAGAAGATATTTACTTGAAACAAATTTTGTCAGATTATGACAAAGTTGCAGTTATTGGCAATTCCAATCATAATAGGAATTGCTACTGCAATGTTTTTGGCATTTTATTCTGAATCAGAAAATGATTCAAAGTCACTTACATTATCAAGATTAATTGAAAATGGGTCACCAGTACTGGGAGATTTGAATGCACAAATCACAATTTTAGAATGGGGTGATTACCAATGTACTTTTTGCTACAAATTTCATCGGGATACGTTAAATGTAATAATTGACGATTATATCAAGACAGGAAAAGCAAAGCTCGTCTTCAGAGATTTTCCGCTAAACGGTCCAGATTCTAGTCTAGCGGCAGAGGCATCATATTGTGCAGATGAACAAGAAAAGTATTGGCAGTATCATAACGAATTATACAGAAACTGGGAGGGGGAGCGAACGGGATGGATAACAAGAGAATCACTTGACAGATTTGCAACTACGATTGATTTGAATTTGGATGAATTCAACAAATGTCTTGACAGCCACAAATATCAAAATACAGTCAATATCAACTATGAATTTGGAAAAGACATAGGGATTGATGCAACACCATCATTTTTAGTCTTCAATGATCATAAAATTATCAAGATTAGAGGTAACCAACCATTAGAAGTATTTCTAAAATCCTTTGATGAGTTGTGATTTAGAGAAATAGAAGTGAATCAATTAATATTCGCACAATTAGGAAATGGTACAAATGAATAAGAAGATCAATGTTGAGAAACAAGATTCAGTTAAAATCTATAAAATTAGAAAGACGTTAGAAGAATTATCTCAAAAAACAGGCAGGGGGACAGAATTAATCTCAGTTTACATTCCAAAGGGAAAACAACTTCATGAAATTATCAGTTCACTTCAACAAGAACAAGGAACTGCAGACAATATCAAATCAGACTTGACTAGATCACACGTAGTTGATTCACTAGGTAAAGTAGTTCAGAGATTAAAAATGTACAAGAAAACACCAGAACGTGGGTTAGTTGTATTCTGCGGCGCACTGCCACCAGAAGGAGGGGGGCCTTTAGGAAGCGAAACAGTTACTGTTTGGGAGATTGATCCTCCAAAAGACCTGAATCAGTACCTATATCGATGTGACGATCATTTTCATGTAGACATTCTAAAAGACATGTTAAAAGATGACAATCTGATTGGATTTTTAGCAATCGATGCAAAGGATGCAGGGTGGGGGTTATTACATGGGGATAAAATCGAAGTTTTAGGTCAAACAGGTTCAGGAGTTGCAGGGAAGCACAGGCAGGGAGGACAATCTGCAAAAAGGTTTCAGAAGCTCAGAGAAATGGAATTAACGTATTATTTCAACAGAGTAGCAGAGACTACACGGGAATATTTTATTGACATTTATCCAATCAAAGGACTGGTGATTTCAGGACCTGGCCCTACAAAAGAGGATTTCATTAACGGGAATTATTTAGAATATAGATTACAAAACATGATAATCAATACAATTGATGCATCCTATTCAGGTGCAGAGGGAATCAGAGAAGCTTTTGCAAAGTCAGCAGACATTTTAGGAGATTTTAGAATGGTTGAAGAGAAAAAACTTGTAGAGGATTTGTTTAGAGAAATCAACACTAATTCTGGAAAAGGATCATATGGATTACAAGAGGTCATAGATTATCTCAAAAACAATGTTGTCAAAACTTTGATCATTACAGACAATACAAATCTTCATAGAGTTGAAGCCAAGTGCAAACGATGCAAGCACATTCAAGAAGTCATTGTTGAAAGGCCAGAAGTAATTCCAAAGAAAACAGAATTTACTAGCACCCCATGCCCATCGTGTAATGCCATGGATACAGAAGTTTTTGAACAAGATATTGTGGATTACCTGGAGATTCTTGCCGCAAAAACAGGTTCTCAGCTAGAGGTTATTTCTGGAAGCGCAGAGCATGGAAATATGCTTGCAAGTCTAGGAAAAGTCGGAGCGATTTTGAGATACAACCCAGGTCATGCTAAGTAATAAAACTGCGAATTTTTCTTGCAAGATCTAAAAGTTCATTATCATCTGAGATTTGTCGTTTTGTCCATACCGTTCCTTTATTATTGTATCTTGGAATGATATGAATGTGAACATGAGGGATAATTTGTTTTGCAGCTCTGCCGTTATTTTGGCCTAGGCTAAACGCATCAGCTCCAGTTGCGTCCAATATTGCCTTTGCAATTTTTGGTACAACTGAGAAAACATTTCCAACATCAACAGAATCCATATCAGTGATTCTTTCATGATGTTTTCTTGGAACAACCAAACTGTGACCAACATCAATTGGATACTTGTCTAAAAAGGCAACATGATTTGTATCTTCGTATAGAAAATGCCCATCTCTTTTTCCATTCAAGATATCACAGAAAATACAATCCATACATAATAATTATTTTTGATTTTATTTATTATTTTATGGAATGAACTATGAAATTGAATCAAACTGTCGAATGATTAATTAGGGCAAATTTTAGACTCTGACTATCCAATGGGCCGAAAAGAGAGAAGGGAACGTGAAGAAAAACGGGAAAATTATGCCACTAAACATTCTGCGGCTAAAAGAAAACAAACCATAATTGCAATAGGAGTTTTGGCTGGTATTGCAGTAATTGTAGGTTATGCGGGATGGTTATTTGTCAACATGACTGATAACGCTCCAGGAGGCCCAGAAAATGCAGGAGCTTTAGGCAGTGAACATTCACATGCAGCATTACTGGTGAAGGTATTTGGGGATAAATTTGATTTTTCAGCTCCTGCATATCAGATTAAATCAAGTTGGATTCATTTTGAAGGAAGAGACGGATCTACAATACACAAGCACGCCACAGGTGTTACATTGGGGTACCTCTTTGATACATTAAAACTGGGTCTTGATGATCAATGCTTTGTATTCCAAGACGGAAGAAGCTTCTGTACAAATGAGGACTATTCATTGGTATTTTACATAAACGGGAAACAAGTTCCAGATATCAGGGATTATGAAATCCAAGAGGATGACAAGGTTCTGATTTCATACGGTGCTGAAACTCCTGAAGAACTGCAATCACAATTACTAGAATTAGATAACCAAGAGATCATCAAATAGAATTTCTGGATTATTCTTTTGTAGTAAATTGTGCCATCTTGTCAAAGAGCATATAATAATCACACCTAGTGCATCGAAGAACAGTCAGTTCGGCAGTAAGAAATTCTTTATCTTCAAATCTACCACTAAGTTTAACGTTCTCTCCTACAATTTCAGCCTTGTTACCTTTACATACTGGACACTCTAGTGTTTTTTGCTCCATATTGTTAGACAGAGCATTTACAATTTAAATTCAATGAAAGATTTTAAGTCAAAATAATCAAAGAGAAGGCGTCACAAATATTTAACTTAAAATTCAAAAG
>JAOUNZ010000135.1 GCA_029880665.1 Candidatus Nitrosopumilus sp. | reverse complement strand
GGAAAGGAGGGCTTTCCAGTTTCACTCTGTCAACAAGCCCGTTAACCCCTAAATTTTATGAGCATGGCACTCTCCATTACGTAGATTTTCAAAAAGACTAACATGTGAAAAGTCATCAGCTACCAAAAACATCTTGTCGATAACTACGAGGGATGTTATTTTTTAGCAAAGAACTCTTCTAGCTTTTGCTTTTTCTCATTCATGTGAAAGATTGATTCGGTGTGGGAAAATGATTCTTTGTATGATCTTTCAAAGAGCATTGCCTGCATAAGCATGTGGTTTTCAGGAATTACAATTCCTGTCTGATCATCAGAGTACATCATCTGGACCGTGTCCCCTATAGAAGTGGTCATGTTTGCATGAATGTGAATCATGTTGGTATCAACGAAATTAAAGCCCATGTTTTGGGCGCAGTCCCTTATGGCCTTGGTGCTCTTTGCAGTCCATAATGTAGCTACGCCAAATTCATTTCTAAAGATATCATGTATTTCAGATGGCCTTGGAGCAACGTCCTTGAATCTAATGTCCATTATGTGCAGGTGCATTTGTCTTGTTGGAACCTTGATTGCCCGCACATAAAGCGGAGCGTCCTTGCCAAAGTATAATTTTACATCGTCGCCGTGATGTGGAGACTCTGTCATCTCTATTGTGTCTGTGAGTTTTTTTTCAGTTTGCTCAATGTCTGCCCATCTTCTGACAAGAGTGACATCAAATCGAATCAACCTGTCGCCAAACGTATCACGAAGAGGCTCTAAAATTCTGCCCATTCCAGTCACATTGCAGCTTCCTTGCATGACATGCTTCTTGCCTATCGCCTGATCATAGTTTGCCCTGGAGTTAAACAGCAAGTCTGAAACCGCCTCCAAACCCATAGTGGATTCGCCGCCCTGGTATATTGCAGGGATGTTTTTTGGCTCGTAAAGATTTTTTTTATTTTTATAACCATGTCCTCCAGGTGCAGCGTCAATCACCAAATCACATTCATCCAGTATAGATTCAATGGTTCCAGAAATTTTGAAATTTGAAAATTCACCCAGTTTCTTTTCTGGGACGTATACGTTTAGGCCTCTGGAGATGGCAGTCTCCACTTTTTCGTCTGGGGAGTATTTGCCTACCCCAACTACAGTTATTTCAGGATCATCCTTTAGAAAGGCAGTGATCCTGCTGCCGATTGAGCCATAGCCGTTAACAAAAACTTTTTTGACAGATGCCATACATTTGACCAATTATTTAGATTCTAAATAAGCTTTCCGAGAGATATGCAACAAGTTTTTCATCAAACAGGATTACAAACAATTGTTCCAAATACAAGACAATTTGAAAAAGATTATTTCTGACCATGTAGAATCACAAAAAAACTTTACAGTATGATGCAAACAAAATAAGATAATCTTACAAAGGGCTAAATGTATTGAATAATCCCATAAAGCATTGTTACATGGTCTTTCTATGGGGATAGGTGCAGGGATTGCATCGGCAGTGATCATTATAGCGTTTTTGGGATTTGAGGCAGTTACGAATCAGCCAGAACTTGTAATCGAGCCGGCCCCAGCTGTTCAAGAAGCAGGGCCTCCAAAAATCACCATGAGCACATTCTTAGACAATGGTTCTCCGATACTTGGCAATCCAAATGCGCCTGTGACACTAGTGGAATTTGGTGATTACCAATGCCACTTCTGCAACGTATTCTTTCATTCAACTGAGGACAGCATCCTGAAGAATTATGTCGAGACAGGAAAAGTCAGAATGATATTCAAAGACTTTAACATCATAGGCCCAGACTCCATCAATGCCTCGCATGGGGCACATTGTGCCAATGATCAGAAAATGTTCTGGGAGTACCATGATATTTTGTATACAAACTGGACAGGTGAGAATAACGGATGGGCATCATCAGAAAACCTAGGAAGATTTGCGCAGGAGGTTGGATTGGACATGGACAAATGGACCGAATGCATGGTTGGCGCAGATCACTCGCAGACAATCTTGGCAAGCAACAATGATGCCAAGTCCCTTGAATTGACTGGAACTCCGGCATTTTTCATAATCGGTCCTGATGGCAAGACCACCAGAGTTTTTGGAGCCCAACCGTTTGAGGTATTTGAGAGTATTTTTGAAGCAGAGTTGATGAAATAACAACTAGCGATCAAAAAATTGCCAAAAAAAATGAAAAAAGTACTAAAATTTCGTTCCTAGATAGTCAGAATTTACACAATATCCTTATTAGTGAATTATCGCACGCAAGCTTATGGCAGCTGGAATAGACGACATTGCAATATACATACCACGATTGTATATTGATGCTGCGGATTTTGCCAGAGCGCGAGGTTTGGACCCAATCAAACTGCAGAAAGGCTTAGGAATATCCCAAATGGCAATTGTGGATGCCAATCAGGATCCTGCATGTCTGGCAGCCAATGCATGCTTGACAATTATGCAAAAAAACAAGCTATCTCCAGACGACATTGGAAGGCTATACGTTTCTACGGAATCTGCATTTGATGAATCAAAAGCAATGAACTCGTATGTCATTGGAATGCTAGAGCAGGTATATGGTCAGGGCGCATTTGAACACTGTGGCGGAGTTGAAACCAAATTTGCTTGTGTCAGTGGTTCGTATGCATTGTATGACAATACGAATTGGATTAGAGCCGGAGAATCTGATGGAAAGCATGCTCTTGTAGTTGTATCAGATATTGCAAAATACGACATGGGCTCCAGTGGTGAAATGACGCAAGGTGCAGGATCTGTTGTAATGTTGCTTAATGACAACCCAAGACTGTTAGCATTTGACCCTAAAGTTACAGCTACATCAATTAAAGACGAGTATGATTTTTACAGGCCGTTTGGAAAAGAAACGCCGATAGTTCACGGACAGTATTCTAATTTGCTATACATGATACAAGTAAGAAAAGCACTTGAGTCATACAAGAAAAAAGTTATTTCATCAGGACTAATCAAACTAAAACCCGATGAGACGATTTTAGATCATATGGATTACATCAACATGCACTTGCCATACAGCAACATGGGGAAAAAAGCATTAGCGTATCTTGTAAGACATGAATGGAGACAGCTTCCACGATGGAAAAAAATTCTGGAATCAATAGGAATGGACGAGCCTAAACCCAAAGATCCACGTGGAACAATCGAGTCAGTTTTAGCAGACGAGGAATTCATGGAAAAAGATCACGAGTTTACCAAATTATTTACTAAAACTAAAGAGTATCAAGAAGTTTACGAATCAAAACTCTCAAGCTCGCTTATTGCATCCAGCATGATTGGTAATCTGTACACTGCATCATTGTATTTAGGATTCAGAAGTAGCTTGGAATTTGAATATCAGAAAGGAATTGATTTGGCAGGAAAGAGAGTAGGATTTGGATCATATGGCAGTGGAAGCAGTGCAATGGTATTCAGCGGAGTGATCCAACCAGAATATGAACAAATAGTAAAAAACATGAATCTGGAAGTAGAGATAGGGGAGAGAAGAAAACTGACATGGGATGAATATGAGGAATTACACGAGAACAAACTTTCACCTGAAGAATCAATGTTGCATTCAAAGAAAGAGTTTGTCCTAGTAGATGTACAAACCAAAACTGAGACTAGAGGCGAAAGGCGCTATGTCTTTAATGAATAAACATATCATTCTTTAACATCAGGATTATTTCCGATACTTTAGGATTTTAGTGCAAGGAAGATGATGCTTGACCTAGAACAAGTGCCGTGTCCAAAAAAAAATCC
>JAOUNZ010000134.1 GCA_029880665.1 Candidatus Nitrosopumilus sp. | reverse complement strand
GGTAGGAATAGGAAAACCAGAATCAAATGTTGATCCTACACAGAGACTCAAAGATCTACTGGATAAAAAAACAGGCCCTATAAAAAAACTCGGAGAGATAACTCCAATAGAATTTCATTATGGTCTGATTCCAAATGACGGATTATCAAGAAAAACAGTTTTTAATAATCTGATTTTAGTTGGTGACTCAGCTGGGCAAGCAAACCCACTTGTGTTAGAAGGGATTAGATACGCAATAAAATATGGAAGAGTTGCAGGAGAAATATCAGCAAACGCAATAAAATCCGGTAATACAGATGAAAAAGCACTTTATCCATATGAAGCAACTTGGAAAAAAGAGATTGAATCAAAAATTAATTCAGCAGGAAAAGTTCAAGATAGATGGATAGGATTAACAGACAATGATTGGGACAAAGAATTAGACATCATAAAAGAATTGAAACCAAATGAATTTATTGATTTTATCAAAGCAGATTTTGGATTAACAAATATGATAAAATTAGCAACACACCATCCAAAACTTGCAGTAAGGCAGTTATTCAATCTAGTTAAAGGAAAACAGTAAACACATAAAGAAATCCATGACATCGTAATATCATATTGGATTATACACACCAGATTCAAAGAAATACGATTAAACAACAGAACTAATTATCTTTTAATTTGAACTCATTAGATAGAGTAAAAACATCTGCAGAATCTTCTCTAAATACAAGAATTTCTTGAACTGGAGATGAAACCAAAATCTATCATCACGATGGGTGCAACTATGATGTTGGATCTGATAAGCAAGCCATAGTTGTATTTGGATCTTGATTGAATATTTTTGACATCCAAAACATGTTTAATTTAAGATAATCAAGCCATAGCAACTAGATAGTTTTTAGATCTATTTTTTGACACAGTATATGTGGTTGGTGCGTCTGGAAAGACATACAAATTGAGTGGAATTGCTCAGGAGTATAACATGCACATCGTTTACAAATCATGCGATTTGGCTTTGTGCATTGAGGGCATTTAGATGTTTCAACTAGTTGCCCGCCACAATGTCGACATAATTCATCAGGCAATTACTTTCAAAATTAATTAATGAAAATCAAATATAAGAAACACGTAGAAATTGTTCACTCAAAAGATTAACAAACCGAGAATTATATTGGAAATAAAAAAATCTAAAAACATGGACAAGGTCAGAAAAACTTTTGACAAGTGGGCTCAAAACGGAAAGGCAGAATTAATGGAAACAGAACATGAGAAAAACGTTCTAAAATTTTTACAAAAAATACCATTTGACAAACCATTTACATTTCTAGATGTGGGTTGCGGGAATGGGTGGGTAGTAAGAAGAATTTCAAACGAAAAAAAATGTAGAAAATCTATAGGGATCGATAAAAGTAAAAAGATGATTATTCAAGCTAGAAAAAAATCAAGCAATAAAAAAGAAGAATTCATCCACACAGATATCGAATCTATGAACTATAAAGGAAAATTTGATTTTATTTTTTCAATGGAGTCATTATATTATGTAGATTCAGTTGACATAGCATTAAAAAAAATATTCAGATTACTAAAACCAGGGGGACAATTTTTTTGTGGGATTGATTTCTATACAGATAACAAGGCAACCACAAAATGGGCAAATATGATGAAAATTCAGATGCATTTACATTCAAAAAAAGAGTGGAAAGTATTTTTTAAAAATAAAGGGTTCACAGTAAACACCAGAAATATCAAAGATTTGGAAAATAGAAAAAAATGGAAGAGAGAATTTGGAACTTTATTCATAATAGGCACAAAACCTGTAAAGTAATATTCAAATTCGATTAGTGAATTGACTATTGTGTGAGCTGGAGCACGAAACGCTGCTACGGCAGAGGAAACTCCTCCCTCCTTACAGGAAATGTGATTTGGAGATAAATAATCAGAGATGATTGGCAACGGAGCAGAAAAAAATCCAATATGGCGCACAATGATGGTAGAGCCTGAGATTTCCATAAAAGGAATGAAAAAAGCCGACCCACATGGAGCAAGGCCAAACAGAACTCAAAGTACCTGTACTAAGTTCAGGTAGGCTGCAAAGCGAAATATCGTGAAAACAGAAGGAGGGTTACTCCCAGCACACATGATTTTTTAAAAAAATTGTCTAACTCATGGAATTGACTTGTTCTTTACATAAATCAGCACTGCATCTACAAGTTCCATCACAGAGGCAAGAACCATGCATCACACAGTCGCATTCTGAACCTATTTCCGCAGAGGCTGCACAGCCGCATGCGGCTTCATTCACAGTAGTTTGTGGAGGTGGGCTTTGTTGTGAAGAGTCTTCATAGACACTTCGTGTTTTTTGATAATCAGAATCATCTCTTAATTGAGCTTCACCTCGGTTAGTTTGATAACCACCAGCAGATGCACTGGTTTGATATCCAACCAATCTGCTAGGATCAATTCCTTGTTGACCTTGGCTCTGATTTTTCAACGACCTGCTACTTACAAAAAAGAATGCAATTCCAGCAACAGCTGCCAAACCTGCCATTCCGTAAACTATCATGACCGGAAAGTCACCAGTAGACGTCGTAGCATAACCTTCTGGAGGAGTTGGAGTCACACCAGCGATTTCTACTCCGTCTAACACATCTAATGCACCAAAACCAATTGCAGCCAGATTTCCTTGATCTGCAGACTGTACTGTTCTAATAGAATATTTTTCATCAGCATTAACCTCTGCTTCAAAGACTCGTTCAACTTGTCTTCCTTCTCTAAGACTACTTTCACCCATAGTCCAGCTAGACACAACAAACCCTGAAATGGATTTATCCAATCCAAATGTTCCAGCATCCACATTGATTCCTGTTGGATCAAACAAAAAGTGCCAGTTAGTCAATCGTTGTTCTGCAATGTAATCAGCGTTAATCATATTTTTACTTAGAATATCTTCAGCATCAGTTCCAACTACTGTATTGTATAATAATGGTTCCTCTACTTTGAGTAAATTGATTGGGTGGTTAATATCTATGCCATCAATTTCAATCTGCTGATTTGTAGATAGGCCTCTCCATCCCAAGTCAATTAGAGTTCTAGTTTGATCTTTAGTAATCACATAATCAGTTAGGGTTCCCTTGATGATTACTTTATAATCAATTGAAGTGTTAATGGTCCTACCTTTAAGATGGATATCATATAAGACATCAAGATCAGAAATTCTTGCCTGACTTCCAGCATCAGCAATATTTTCATTTAGTTTCTTCATCAGGTTCTGAACACCTGGATTTGAAATGTCAGCAGTACCACTAAGGGTCCAAGTTTTGTCATGTAATTCGTCAAATAATTTGCCACCATTTGGATATTCAATAAAGATGGTCTTTTGATAATTCATTGAGAATGGTGATGAATCACTGTTAGGGTTAATTCTAGCGTCTAATTGGGCAGCCCATACAGGAGAACTTGTACCAACTACCAGAAGAGTTGCAAGCAAAACTGTTGTAATCACAGCCTTAGACACAAACAAAATTCTAAAAATTACAGTAATAAACTTATCCTAATTACCTAGATCGGTATTTTTTGAAAAAGTAATATGGAGTATTGTTTAGAGTTTTTTCAACACTAGAGGAAAATGATATGATTACAGTCTTAGCAGGAGGAACAGGTTCAGTCAAATTAGTAAGAGGATTAGTAGGTCAAGAATCCAAAGTGAACGTAATTAGTAATGTAGGTGACAATTACTGGCTGTACGGACTCTATGTATGCCCAGA
>JAOUNZ010000031.1 GCA_029880665.1 Candidatus Nitrosopumilus sp. | reverse complement strand
TGTCGTACGCTGCAACACCAATGGAAGCCACGGTAAGAGCGATGTTCAATGCTGTTCCAGCCTGGACAAGCGTCATTCGTCCGCTTGGATCGGCGTGGTTGGCAGGATTGGTGGCAGCATATTGATAGCGATGCAGGCTCTGCGGGTCGAGTTCGCTCCCCTCCCACGGGTCCATCCCCGCGAAGCGCCCCACCCCCGGATCCATCCACCGTGCCCTGTGGTATTTGATAGGGAAGTGGGGGTCCGCGGCCCCGCACCCCACACCACACAGGGCCGCCGCTGGCAGCAGCAGCACCAGCCAGGCGCCGTCCTCCAGCTCGGCGAGGACTACGACGGCGGCCTGCGCTTCGGACAGGACGGGAAAGGTGCGCTCCGGTAGCTCCTCAAAGAGCGTGGACGTGGGGGGCGGCAGCGAAGCGGAAGCGTCGGCCGGCAGGAAGGCCACCAGCAGGGCCGCAATCAGCAGCCGGGCGATGGAGCGTGCGAGAGGGCTTCGGCTCGGGCGACGGAAGGACATGCTCACGCGCGCAAGCCAGCGTCAGGACCATGCTGACGTCGAAGCTGTGCTAGCGCCCTCCCTTGCGGCATGAAGCTTTGCTCCTGCGTCGATTATACGTCCGCTCCCGGGGGTGAGCCCGGGCTACGGCCTTGGCCAGGTCCGCCGGGACGACCTTGGTGTACAAGGCCGTGGTTTGAAGCTGGCTGTGGCCCAGGAGCTTCTGCACGTGGCGCACGTCGGCCCCACGCTGGAGCATGTGCGTGGCACAGCCGTGACGCAGGCCGTGGGGTGTGATCTGGACGGGAATCCCGGCGGCCTGGACCTGCTGGCGGACGAAAGCCTGAATGGACTTGCGGCTCAGGCGCTGTCCGCGGGTGTTGAGGAAGACGGCCTGCTCACGTGGATCTTTGAGCAGGTCCGGGCGGGCCTGTTCGAGGTAGATCTCCACGGCCAGGGCGGCGCGGCCCGCCACTGGCACCACCCGATCCTTGCGCCCCTTGCCGTTGCGGACAAACAGCGTGCCCTGGCCCAGGTCGAGGTCCTGCACGTCCAGCCGCTCACACTCACCCACGCGCACGCCGGACCCGTAGAGCAGCTCCAGGACGGCCCGGTCCCGTTTGCCCAGCACTGTGTCGGAGTTCGCCACGCTCAGCAGGCGTCGCACCTGCGCTTCGCTGGGCACCACCCGCGGGAGCTTGCTCCAGGTGGGCAAGACCAGGTCCCGGGTGGGGTTGCTCAGGATCAGACCGGCCTCTTCCAGGTACTTGAAGAGGCGCTTGATCTGCATCAGGTAGCTGGTCTGAGAGGCGAAGGAATACGGCGTGCCCTTGAGCGTGCGGGTCGTGGCCAGCTCACGGGCATAGGCGAAGACGTGCTCTTCCTGGACCGCACGCAGGTCGTGGACGTGGGCCTCCTTCAGGTGGGCGAAGAAGCGCGGCAGGAAAAGCCGCGCCTGCTTTTGCACGCTCGGGGAGTAGCCCCGCATGCGCAGGTGGGCGATGTAGGTCCGCAGCACCCCTTCGAAGCGGCACAGGTCAGGCTTGCGGCGCACGTCAGCGTCCTCGTGGATGCGCACGCTTGACCACCTGGAGCAGGTCCTGAATCTCGACCCGGGTGTAGCGCTGTGTGGAGCTGAGGGACGCATGTCCCAGCAGGGCCTGGATGTGCCGGATGTCCGCGCCCCCCTTGAGCAGGTGCGTGGCCACGGTGTGACGCAGGGTGTGGCAGGTGACCTTCTTCTTGATGCGGACCTTCTTGGCCCACAGTTGCACCACGTCGTTGAGGGTGGCGGTGTGCATGCGTCCCCCACGCTGGGCCAGGAAGAGCAGCGACGAGCGCGTGGCCCGGGGCAAGTGCGGACGCCCTTCCAGCAGGTAGGCCTGAAGGGCTTCGGCCGCAGCGGTGGTCAAGGGCACGTTGCGGTCCTTGCGGCCCTTGCCGCGCACCACGCGCAGGATGCGCTCTTCGACGTCGACGTCCTGTGTGGTCAGGTTGGCGAGCTCGCTGGCGCGGATGCCCGTGGCGTAGAACACCTCGAGGACGGCTCGATCCCTCAAGCCCAGGGGCGTGTGGGTCGCCGGGGCTTCGACGATCCTGCGTGCTTCCTTGAGGGACAAGACGCCCCGCGGCAGGCGCTGCTCCTGGCGCGGGTACTCGACGGCGGCGGTGGGATCATGCAGCAGCAGGCCGCGCCGGCAGAGGAAGCGATAGAGCGTCTTGAGGGCGGACAGGCGGTGCAGTTGTTCGGCGCTGGAGTAGGGTGTGCCGTCTTTCTTGCGGGCGTTGAAGACGTCCATCTGGTAGGCCAGAACGTCGTCGGTGCGCACGTCGGGGAGGGCCAGGCCTCGTTCCGCGAGCCAGCCCACGAAGACGCCCACGGCCCGCAGGTAGTTCGAGGCGGTCCTGGGTGCGTAGCGTACGAAGACGTGATCCTCGAAGCGCTTGAGGAGCTTGCTGGCCTTCTCCAGGGCACGCACCCGGCGCAAGGGCGTGGACAGGGGCGACAGCGGCGCGGGTGCTTCACCGCTGCGGCGCGTCATGGCCGCACCACCCGGTGGCCGGCGGCGGCGTCGAACGGCCGCGCTGACACACTGCCTCTTAAGCTTCCGTGGCGAGGTGGCGAAGTTGGGCCAAGGGGTCGAAATTCCAATGACTTGAGTCCGCCACACCCCAGTGGCGAAGTGTGGCGAAGTGGCGAAGTTGAAAGGGCGCGGCGGGTCATCGCTTTTCTCGTCCCTTCAAGCGCTTACGCAGATCCGCCGGTGCCAGCAGGCCCAGAATCTCGTTTTCACGCGGGGCCAGGTCCAACGGGCGGTAACGGACCGTCTTGCCCTGGCTCGGCCGCGACCCGTCGGCCGTGACCGCGGCCAGATACTCGTACTCCACCAGGTCGTTGAGCCACCGGCGCACGGTGGAGTCCGGCACCGCCAGGGTCTCCCGGATTTGGCGGCGCGAGACCGTGCCGTCTCCCTTAAGGGACAGTTCCTTGATGCGCTCGTAGGCCTCGCGCAGGGGCTTGCGTACGTCCGAGAGCGTCTCGGCCAGGACCTGGCTCGAAAGGGCGTAGGCCACCGCGTAGTCCGCCACGCTGGCCACGATGGCCGCCAGCGCAGCGGTGCCCTTGCCCCGCCGGGGCGGCGTCCAGGCCACACGTTGCCGCTGGTGCTGGTGCAGGAAGGCCGACACCTCGATCAGGTTCAAGAAGCGCGCGTGGTCCCGCCTGGTGCGCATCCAGCTCGCCGGGAAGCTCAGCTTGTCTGCGTAGGGAATCACCACCGGCAGCGGTTCCAGCAGGCGCTGGGCGTTCCAGTGCCGGCGCGTGATGACCTCGGCCTGGTGATGCAGCTTCAAGCCCCGTTCGGTCTTCATCAGGCGCTGGCGGTGATGGATGCGCTTGGTTTGTTCCACGGACTCGTCCATGCACAGCTCGAAGCAGCGGGTGGCGTTCTCGTGGTTCACGGCGGATGCCGTCGTGGCCTCGATGAAGGCGGCCCGGGCTTCCACGGTGAAGACCTTCGTCTTGAGGTTGCCGGACTGGGGGTCCTTCACCGGGGCCGCCGCGATGAGCTTCTTGCGGCTTTGCAGCACACGGATGGAATAGTCCGCTTCGGCCGACCCGTAGCGTTCTTCCACGATGACCAGCTTCTGGTCCAGGAAGCTCTGCTCCACGTAGTACAGGCTTTGCGGCGTCAGACGGGTCAGCAGCACGACGTCTTCGGGCGGGGTCAGGCGCTCGATGACCTCGGTGATGCCGCTCTTGCCCGCGCCGGACTGGGACAGGATCACGGCCGAGAGCGGGTCCGGCAGCTTACGGGAGACGGCCACCAGGTACAGCAAGCGCTTGTTGACCTCTTCGCCCACGTAGCCCAGGGCGTCGACGTCCTTGCCCACCTGGTCCAGCAGGTCCTTGCGCTTGAGCAGCTCCAGGGCCTCTTTGCGTTCCGCGTCGGTCATCGGCGGCGGGACCCGCGTTTCGTTCGTGGCGTCGTCTTCGTCCAGGCCTTCGACCTTCTCGGCCTCCACCAGCAAGGCCAGCAGGTCCGCTTCGACGACCTCGGGGTCTTCGATGTTCAGGGCCTTGTTGGCCCGGCGTGCAAACTCGGTGCGGCTGCGTGAGGCGTACAGGTCCAGCGTGTCCACGTGGAAGGTGGCCGGCTCGCTGGCCGCTTGCTTGCTGTTGGCGCGTTCGACCTTGACGGTGGCCCGTAGCCGCCCGAGCAGCACCGGGTAGACCTTGCAGCGGTACGTCAGCGGCCCCCGCTGTAAGACGAGCTGCCCGTCTTCGAAGACGGCACCGCCGCCGTTCGACGAGGCCGCGTTGGTGCTGCCCTTCGCGGTCACGGTGCGGGAGGACGCACGTGCGACCGTGGACCGGGTGCGTGCGGTCTTGGTCGCGCTGGAGACGGCCGCGGGCCGACTGACACGCGCGCTCGAAGCGGTCTTTTCACTTAAGGGAAGGCCCTCGGCGGAGGAAGCGGAAGCAGCCGACCGCGCCTCGGGTGACGACGGCGGCTGCGGATCCGCCGACACCACCAGCGCCAGAAACACATCGTCGGCCGGCCCGTTCACCGAAACCAGCAGCTCGTTCGCGTCCTTGATCCTGTTCGGGAAGCGCGCCGTGCGCACGAGCAGCCCCGCGGCCGCCAGCTTCTTCCGCAGCGTAGACGTCGCCCGTCGGCCCGCCTCGTCGTTGTCCAGAGCCAGCACCACGCTGCGCACCCGCTCACGCTTCAGCAGGTCCAGGTGGTCCGGGGTGAAGCCGCTGGTGCCGTAGATCGGTATCGCCGTCGGTACGTTCGCCTGATGAAAGGAAAGCGCGTCCAGGACGCTCTCGGTCAGCACCACCTCGTCGTAGGCACACGCCGCCTGGTAGTTGAAAACGCCGCGCAGAGGACCCGGCAGGTAGCAGTGGCGGGGTGTGCGCAGCCCACGGCCGTACAGCGTCGTCCATTCACCCGTGAGCGGGTCCTTGATCGGCACCACCACACAGCCACCCAGCAGCTCCCGCCCCTGCTGCGAGATCACGCCCATGGTCCGCAGCTCGTCGCGCAGCGTGCCCTCCCGTGGAACCAGCTTCAGAAGCGATCCGTCGGCGTAGCCGATCTTGTGCGCCCGCAGCATGTCCAGGTTCGTCAGGCCACGCTGGGCCAGGTACCCCTGGGCGTCCGCACGCTCACAGAAGGTCTTGTGGTAGTGCTCGACCACGTGGTTGAGAAGGTGCGTGGCCGGACGGGCCGGGGCGCGCAGCGCAGACGTGGCCGGCTCCACAGCGGGAGGCGGCGTCAGCGCCCACACCGGCGTACGCCGCTTTGTCGCTGGGGGCTGCTCCATCAAGCGCGACAGGGCCAGCCCCGCACGGCGTGCCAGAAACTCCAACGCGTCCTTGAAGTCCATCCCTTCGTGGCGCACCAGAAAGCCGATCACGTCCCCGGCCGCATCACAGCCGAAGCAGTGATACAGGCCCCTCGAAGGCGTGACCGTGAAAGACGGGGTCTTTTCCTCTCGGAAGGGGCACAGCGCCACCAGCACACGGCCCTTGCGCTGAAGCTTCACCCCACGTTCGGTCAGGACCTCGGCCAGGTCGTTCGACTTCTTGATGAGCTCGATCCCTTCAGGCGTCACCATCTGCATCTGTCCTCTCCTCTTCCCACAAGGCTCAGTCGCCGTCCGCAGCGATGGGGGTCAGCACCAGGCGGTGGTGCTCCACCTCGACACGGACACACTCGCCCACGGCGAAGCCGGCCTCCTTCATCCACAGGCCCTTCAGCCGCAGGTGCGGCACCAGGACCTCGCGGCCACCCGGCGTGCTGCGATACAGGCGGTCCACCTTCACGGAGCGTTGCTGGACCGTGATCTCGGGCAACGGTTGGGAGCTAACGGCGGCGGTACAGCGGCGACCCTTGGGCATGGCTACCTTCCTCCTTGCGAATGGCGTCGAAGGCACGGTCCTTCAGGCGCCGCACCGACGACTTCAACAGGCGCAGGTCCACCCGGGTGTGGCCCTGGTGGTACTCGCGTTCCACGTCGTCCATGTCCGGGCCGGCGATGTGGAAGACCGCCACGGGACGGCCGTTGAGGCCGCGCACCTCCACCTCCACCAGCTCGCCCCCGCGCACCAGACCGAACGCACCCAGAAACAGGTCGTCGGTCTCCATCACGGCTGCACCGCCGCCAAGGGGGTTTTTGTGTGGGAAACGTCTTTGCTCACCGTTCCTCCTCCCCGGCGGCCGTTGCACCGCCGGGCCGTTCATGCGACCGCTGGATTCGATCGAGGGGAGTCGGGTAAGGTGGGGCTGGTCAGGGTGGGTTTCGGCTCTCCTCTGATCCAGGGCCGGCGTCGGGGGTCCGCCAAGACATTCACCCGACGTCCGGTCCGCTTTTCTGCTCTGCTCCTCAGCCGCCCGAACCGTTAAAGAAACCGTTCAAGGCGGAAAGCCTGTCAAGGGGCTCTCCTGATCTTTTAGCCCGTACCGTAATCTAATCTGGATTGATTAGTACGTCAAGGGCAGACTTCGCGACCCAGAGATACTCCTTCTCAAGAGAGGTGCCCTTGCCACGACCACCAAAGGAAATCGTCATGTCGAAGAAGGAGATTGGGAAGCGGCTCCGGGCCATCCGGAAGGCCCGAGAACTCACCCAGGCCGAGTTGGCCGACATCCTCGGCACCAAGCACACCAACGTCTCCGGGGTTGAACGCGGAGTGAGAGGCCTGACGCTGCAACAAGTCGTCAAGCTCGCCCGCGCCCTCGATGTTTCCCCTGCCGAGATCCTCGACGGAGACATCACCGAGCGCAAACAAAGAACTCGCTCACGCCTTCCTCGACGCTTCGAGCGAATCCAGGCCCTACCGCGTTCGAAACAGCGGGTCCTTTTCCAGATCATCGATGCCTTCTTGGAGAAGCACGGGCACAGCAGCCGATAGCTTCCGCAAGACAGCGGAATTCCATTCCCTAGATCGCCCGTCTGTTCCCTGTAGCGGCCGTTTGTTCCTTGAATCGGCCGTCTGTTCCCATGCCCTCACCGGTGAGCTGGGAAAGTTCTTTTCAAGGTGGGCCGCGGCGCCACGTCACCCCGGCCGCGCCGCCGCGGCCGGCGTCACCAAACCGGCGCTCGGCTGCGTGGGGCCGCGTACGGTGGCGGGTCGGCGGACTCGAAGGACGAACGCCAGGGCCGGCCCGCGGGCGTCGCGCCCCGGCACGCTTGCTGCACGGCCGGTCACTTAAGGGACGGCTACGAAGCAGCAAGCACGCCGGCGTCCCCGTGCTGTCCACTCGCTCCCGTTGGTCGCTCGCCCCATAACGTGCACGTTATGGGCAGCACGGCGCTTCCCGCCCGCGGGCACGCGCCGGCGCCGGTGGCGCTGCGCGGCAAGGGCCACGGTCGGTCACGGCACCTGCTTGACCGGCCACGTACGCACGCAGGTCCCGCGCCCGCCCGTGGTCGTCAGCGCGTTCCGCAGCGCGTCTTCATCGTGCGGACGCTCTCCTACATAACGGAGTTATGCAAGCCCTGGCGTCCGTCGGTCGTTCGGTCGTCGGCTGCGCCAGGGCTTCACAGGTGGGCCGTGGCCACGGGTCCGGCGGGCCACGGCCGGCGGCCCGAGACACTTTCCAGGCTGCGCCAACTCCCTTTGCCTGGCTACAGGCTGCCTTCAGAATAGGCCAAACGCTTTGAAGATTGCAAAAATGGAAAGCCACTTGCCCCTAGTAGCCAAGACAACGAACAGCGACACACAGACAAGTCCAACAAGCAGCGTCAGCACATACTGAACGCGCACGCTCAGCGCGGCCTTCGTCGGGCGATCCGCTTGTTCTTTGAATGGCAGTAGCGTCGCCAACGTTGCGGCGCCCGGTGGAAGGCTGATGTAGACCAACTCACCAGGAGCCAGACCGGGCGCAATGCCTGTAAATGTCAGCAGACCGAGAGCAATTCCAACAAAGGTCTTCATTGCTCTTTGCCCTCGCTCAATGCTCAGCGCCAGATACGCCGGTGCGAGGAGAAGTCCGCAAAGCAAGGCCGTGTAGTAGCCTCGGTGTGGAAGTAGGAGCCAAAGCAGCCACGCCAGTACGGACCAGATACTCGCCGAAGCGTAGGTGACCTGTAGGCTCGTCACGGCATGGGGCCTGATCTGGCTCCGGTCGCGTAGTCCCATTCCTCCTGGGTAACCACACCGAGTTGCCATGGAAACGTGTTGGTGTGGTCCCGCGCCAAGGTCGTCATGTCACGCCAGAAGGCGTTAGGTGCCTCAGTTGTACCCCATCCGAAGGCCTTCTTGTGCGGCCACGTTTTGCTGTAAGCCGCATGTTCTCCCCTGCCAAACCAATGCGGGTATTCGTGGTGAAGGACGAAAGCCCGTTCGAGCGCGGTTGAGGTACCATTGAAGTACACGCTGGTCAAGAACATCTCATACCGACCGAAGTAGGTGCAAGCGAATGCAGGTATGCCCAGGCAGCTCGTAGCCCCTGCTTCGTTGACGCGTCCTTCTCTTTCTCGGGCTGCAAGAAACGACGCTTCTGTCCCATAGCCAGCGCGCGACAGGGCTGCCAGGCCGTCGTCGAAGCGCGCCTTGTACCATCCTTCAAGTCTTCTGCTGAGATACCCGCTATTTGGAGGGGTCCACACCGGAACGCTCCCGCCTCCGGGAATCAGGGCAACGACCACAGCCATTGCTCCAATGCTGAACGCACCGAACAATCCGGTGGGATCAACTCGAGTAACGGGCTGTTGCGCCGCGTAACCGTACTTGTGAAGACTGAGCGGGGCATCGGTAGTTCCTTCAAACGGATCCATCCCGGCAAACCTTCCCACCCCCGGATCCATCCACCGTGCCCTGTGGTACTGCCACCCGACGTTCAGGTCCAGCGGTTCGCCCGTGAAGGCGTACGGCTGCGGGTCCGTGCCGGTGTGTTCGAGCCGTTCGCCGAAGGCGCTGTACGTGTACGTGTCCGTCACCGCACCCGTCTCGTCGGTCAGCCGGCGCACCGAGCCCAGCCCGTCCGCGTGGTACCACCGGCTCGCGTACATCAGGCCCACGGGCCGCACCACCGCCAGCAGGTCGTCCCCGCGCACGTAGTACGCCTGCAGCTCGCCCGTCGCGTCCGTCTCCGCCACCACGTGGCTCAACGCTCCCGACGTGTCCACCAGGTAATCCGTCACCACCGGTGCCGCCGCCGGAGGCGTGACCGACGTCCGCACCCGCACCCCGT
>JAOUNZ010000133.1 GCA_029880665.1 Candidatus Nitrosopumilus sp. | reverse complement strand
GAAAAATAATCTCGATTCTGGAAACATATGATTTGCCTGACTGATGAGTAAATTGTTATGTTTTCCACTTTGCAAAGATATGACACATGCTGATATATTTTTACTACCGTCAAACCAAAGATAATTTGGTCTTGAGACAAATGAATGACTATTCTTTAATACCATGATATAGTAACTAGAAAAATGCCTCTTGACGAAGAAAAGTTGATGGCTTTTATTCATAAAGCTGTTCATGATTTGGGTGCAACCGTAAGTGCTTCACTTGTTGTTATTGGTGAAAAAATCGGTCTTTACAAGGCAATGGCAGGAGCTGGCCCGATAACTGCTGAAGAACTTTCAAAAAAGACAGGGGTGACAGAACGATATGTGTCTGAATGGCTTAACAATCAAGCTGCAGGTGGGTATGTAATTTATGACTCACAAACACAAACATATCTTCTTCCAGATGAACATGCAGCATGCCTTGCTGATGAAAACAGTCCAACATATCTTCCCGGAGCATTTCAGTCTTTCACATCCATGGTCAAAGATGAACACAAAGTAACTGAGGCCTTCAAAAGCGGTGAGGGTATCGGTTGGGGGGATCATCATTGTGATTTGTATGAGGGAGTAGAACGATTTTTCAAGACTGGCTATCTTGCAAACCTTGTATCTAATTGGATTCCTGCCCTAAATGGTGTCAAAACAAAATTGAAATCAGGAATCAAGGTTGCCGACATCGGATGTGGTCATGGTGCATCTACAATAATTATGGCAAAAGAATACCCAGAATCCGAGTTCATCGGATTTGATTTTCATCCTGATTCGATAAGTGTGGCAAGAAAAAGGGCAAAAGAAGCAGGGGTAGAAAACAACATAAAATTTGAGGTTGCAGAATCCACTAGTTTTCCTGGAAAAGATTATGATTTTGTAACTGTGTTTGATGCATTACATGACATGGGCAACCCGTACGGTGCCTCAGAGCAAATTTTCAAGTCTATCAAATCAGACGGGTCTTGGATGATAGTGGAACCGTTTGCAAGTGACAAACCTGAAGAAAACCACAATCCACTAGGACGTCTATTTTATGGTGCATCAACCAGCGTATGTGTCCCATGTTCGCTTGCAACAAAAGGACCCGGTTTAGGAGCTCAGGCAGGTCCTTCAAAAATAGAACGAGTTGTAAAAGCAGGCGGATTTACAACGTTCAGAATCGCCACAAAGAATCCTTTTAACATTGTTTATGAAGCAAATCCATAGTACAAATTGATTTGCCCATAACATCTGTATTTCAGATATATTCAACTTAAATGGCTTGAGGTTCATACAGTGTGTTTTAATAATTTGAAAACAATGGGGACAAATGTTTCAAAATCAGGATCTCTGTATGTGTGGAACATTTCTCTTCATCTTTAGATAGATTACGTTAGTGTTAGAACCATAAACAGAGACAAAAATTTTGCACTAGAGTGCTCTTTTTATTTGTCATCAGAATCCTCATTTTGGTTCCTGCTTGGACCTACCATGTCTTCAGGCTTTACTTTACTGTCCCAATCTCCTTTGACTCCTTTCACCAATGCAACTATTCCTGACCCGATGAATGTGGTGACCATGCCAAAAAATATTATCTGATCAAATGTCTTAACTGAGCAATTAATTTCCACTGGCGGCATATTATCTGAATATTCATAACAAGTATCAAATTGAGCTGACTCCAAAGTTGCAGCCTGATAATCATGACCAAATACCCCTAGCACTAAAAATCCTCCAAAAGTCAACAAAATACCAATGATGATAAATCTTGTATCGCTCATAGTCTATTTCCAGAATTTATCATATTTACAGTTTAATCCAATATTTTTCTAATGCTACTCTTCAAGCAGACCTTTAAGTTTTACAAGTGATGTTTCATAAAAAGATCCCATAAATGCAAGAAAATCAACAAATTCCTTTTCAGACATTTTTTTGCTGTTAAGATAGGACTTCCATGTTAATTCTACTGTCTTTTTGGGTTTGACTTTAATCGAAATGGTTGCTACATATGCTCTTAACGGTAGGCCTTCAGTTGCAACATATGTGAAAGATTCGCCATTTTTCCATGCTACTATGTGCTCTTCTACTTCACTACCATCTCCAAAAGTTATCAATCTGATTGCCCCTACATCTTTTTTCTTTTTAGACAAGTATACTGTCTTTTTTACATCTACTACCCATGTGGGCAATCCGACAATATTGCTAATTTTTCTCCAAACTCTGTCTCTTGATGCTTTAATTCTAACTGTTTTTTTTACTGTGCCTGTATGAAATGCTTTTTTTCCTGGTTTCGTCATATCTCTAACTGGCGTTCTATGAATTTTAAATTTTATCTGTACAACCATTTTTAATCCCCTGATGTTAATAACATCAAATGGTCTTTGGATGGGGTAAAAAGAAAAGTCAGGACAATCAAGAAGAGCATGAACTTCAAAATAATACAATCACACTCACAGACGTTCTTAAAATTGTGACCGACTTTTGTAAGTTGAGAGAGTCTCAGACGTTATCTATGGTAAAAAATCTACGTGATCAAACCTCTTCGTTAATTGATGACCTGATAAAAATTGGAGATGTCCTTGAAAAAGACAATCTAAACGTGGATGATATTGACAAGCATCTTGCTATAATCGTGGTTAGAGGTAAAAATCAGGTAATTGATGTTATTAAAAAAGATGTAAAACCACTACCAAAAATCACTTCCATGGATGATGCAAAAAAGTTAGACATTGCATTAAACCAGATCCTCAAAAAAATTGGAGATGTTTTGGGGAGACAAACCAGGGTAATTCATATTTTTGCAAAAAAATACGCTGCTCAATTAAAAGATAACCTTGAAGTCATGAATGCTAACCGCTCTGAAATCCATAAAATATTAAACAACTTTGATACCACAACGTTGGTATCTGAGGAGATCCTTAATGCATTAAATCAGATTGAAAATCTAAAAAATGACCGTATTGAGTGCTCTAAAAAAATCATTGAAACTAAAACCTCCATAGAGTCTTTGACGGAAAAAATTTCATTACTAGAAAAATCTATTGGACAAATAAAATGTTCTGATGCTTACAAATCATACCTTGATTTGAAAAATGAATTAAATCTGTTTTTTGCCAAAAAATCCGAAATTAAAAATGAAATTGACTCACAATTTACAAAAATTTCACGTCCTCTTAGTAGGTATGAATACACTTCCTCATTAGACAAGGATCAAAAAAATATTCTTTCTAAACTAGTCGAGGAACCATTTGATGTTTTGCTCCCTTCTAACAAAGATTCCATAATTGTTATCTTAGAAAATATTAGAAAAGGAATCGTCTCAGGAGCAATTTCTGTAAAAGACATTGATAAGACGTCTTTACAGATTACTGAAACTGAGGAATGTCTTGATGCATTTGTAAACCGCGTTTCAGAATTTTTTGAAAAATACGCTATGATGAAAAATAAGATGAATTCTCTTCGACCCACTGATTTGGACTCTCTTGAAAATGAACTAACAAAAAATATGTCCATTAAAGACGATCTTGAAATTAAATCTAGGATCATTCAAGAGGAAATTGGTGATACTGACTCAAAAATCCCGCAACTCGTATCTGAGATAGAGGAAAAATTAAAAAAATTCTCTAATACGTCTTATACTGTTTTACAATCTTAAAATTATATTGATTTTAAACTAGATGATGATGATTTTTAAAAAGAAAAACCTTGAGCGAAAGGTACTGCTTGAAAAAAATGTACTTGACA
>JAOUNZ010000030.1 GCA_029880665.1 Candidatus Nitrosopumilus sp. | reverse complement strand
AGATTTGATGAATAAAACCTGAATTCTATAAATTAAAATTTTATTTTGATTGATAAATATAATATATTGACATAAGTAAATTGTGAAATTAATTTGAAAAATATGGCAAAAAGGATTATTGTAATAATCCCTGCTCGAAATGAAACTAAGTTTATAGGCAATACATTAGATGCTCTAAAAAAACAAATTCATTCACCTCATAGAACAATTCTTGTTAATGATGGTTCTACTGATGATACTTCTGAAGTTGCAAAAAAATTTCATGCAGAAGTTTTTGATCTAGATGATAGAGGATTCAGAGCAACAGGAGAACCAGTACTTGCAAATGTAATAAACAAAGGATTAGACAATATTTCTGAAAATGAATGTGAATACATCATGATACTTGGTGCCGATCATGTAATTCCTCCTAATTACATATCAGAAATTATTGCAATAATGGAAAAAGATAACCTGTTAGTTATTGCATCTGGTGTGATCAAAGACGAGTTTCAAAATAATAATTCTCCTCGAGGCTCAGGCAGAATAATAAAATATGATTTTTGGAAGAAATTAGGCTTGAGATATCCGTCATGGTATGGTTTTGAAACTTACATTGTTTACAAAGCATTAGTTAATTGTTACAAAGTTCAAGTTGTGAAAGAAATGGTTGGTTGGTCACAAAGACCTACGGGAGCAACTACTAACTACAAAAGCTATGGCAAAGCAATGAGAGCATTAGGATATCATCCTGTTTATGCATTAGGTAGGATCATTTTAACATTCAAACGTACAGTAAATGGAGCAATAAACATGGCATTAGGTTATTTTGATTTGTCTGTAAAAAAATATGATCTTGCTCCAGATGTACATAAACTTCAATCAAAACAACTGAGAAAAAAATTATCTCTGTAATTGGTTGATCAGGTAACTAAAACTTGATTCTAAAAATTACTGTTTGATTTTTTTTCAATTTCATTTAAAAATTCTCTATATTTTTGAATTTCTTCTTTTGAAGCTTTTTCTTCTATGATATCAATCATCATTCTAAAATTCCTTGCCATAAATGGATTGTTTAGAAGAGATTGTTCGTTCTCAATTTTTATCTGTGTCTTTCTGTGCCACGCTCCTACTATAATTGAAATTGGTACATAAATTGCTACAAATAATACAATAAACATCCACAGATCTGTAAACATTTCATTTAAAAATTCAACCCTTTCTATTAGTAACCTGTGAAAAATTAATATGAAATTTGAGAATGACAATAAAAATATTAAATATACACTATGACCTAATCTAAAATCAAACCAACGTCTTCTAATCCAATTTGAATTCATTTTACTTTAGCTTAATCCCTCTAGTTATTAACATTAATCCATCTTCCAATCAATAACACTTGAAAATTCAGTTTCTATAATCAATAAGATGATAATGCAATTACTTTACAATTATGTTTACTTGTGGAATTTAATACTGTTAACGTTTCATCCCTGTTGTCAGATATACTTAGTGAAATTATTAGTGTAAGACATGATATTCAAGAAAGATCATATTCGGTTGATTTTAAATATAGTTCTAAAGATCTCATCTTTAAATGGAGAATAACAATATTCAAGATAATTCCTCGTTGAGGACTGTTGAATGGAAAAACAACAAAGTGATCATGATTGATCAAACCAAGCTACCTAATGAACTTATTTTTGTAGAATATGACAATTTTAATCAAATAGCTGATGCCATCAAAACTCTTGTAGTGCGCGGGGCTCCTGCAATTGGAGTATCTGGAGCGTTTGGATTAGCATTGGCAGCATTACAAAGCAAAGCAACTGAAAAAGATCAATTATTATCAGACTTAGAAACTGCTAGAAAAATCTTGTTTGCAACTAGACCAACTGCTGTAAACTTGGGCTGGGGATTAGAGAAAATCATGCGTGTTGCAAAATCTGGAAACTCTGTCGAGCAGATTAAAGAATTAGTTATTTCTGAAGCTAAAAAGATGGCCGAAGAAGACATTGAAATAAACAAAACAATTGGGAAGAATGGTTCTATCCTTTTTGATAATAATGATGTCATAATGACACACTGTAATGCTGGTGCACTAGCTACGGTTGCATATGGAACTGCATTAGGTGTAATTAGAGCAACTAGAGAGAGTGGAAAAAACGTTAAAGTGATAGCAACTGAGACAAGACCAATACAACAAGGTTCAAGACTAACCGCTTTTGAGCTTAAACATGATGGATTTGATGTTAGTCTAATTCCAGATACTGCTGTAGGGTATTCTATGGCAAATGGCTTAGTGAACAAAGTTGTAGTTGGCGCTGATAGAATTGTCAAAACTGGTCATGTTTTTAACAAAATTGGAACCTATCAGGTAGCAACCATGGCAAAACAACATGGAATTCCATTTTATGTTGCAGCACCATTATCTACCATTGATTTGGAAACCAAAGTAGAAGATGTCATAATTGAGATGCGTAAAGGTAGTGAAGTCACAGGAATAGGAGACAAAAAAACTGCGCCTGATGATATTACTGTGATTAACCCTGCTTTTGACATGACCCCGCCTGAATTAATTTCTGGAATTATAACAGAAAAAGGAGTGGTTAGAGCTCCCTATGAAGAATCTATACCAAAATTATTTCAATCTCGCAATTCGTAGTTTCAATGTCAATCTATGAAATATTTGATAAAATTTTAATACATATAGCAGTGGGATGAGAATAGACAAATCAGAGATCTATCAGCTTCAATTTTTTTCATAATCTTCATTAAGATTATGAGATCTTCTGCATTGTAACGTAATCTTACTTTTTATATCCAATTCTGCTTTGATAATTGGATTGAAGATTATAATAAAAAATGGTGAATCAATAACATTGTATCATGATTCTAGTGATGTATCTGTTCTCCCAAAAAGCAAACTAGTTAGAACGTTTAATGAGGATGGTTCTCTTATTGAAGAATTCAGACTTCTTGACAAACAAATTGCTTTAAATGATGATTTTGATAACGATCAAACTGAAATTGTCGTAACTTTGAATGTTGAAAGAAAGTAAGAGTCATCTAATTTCCACCAATGTTTCTATTTTATCTTAACTTGCAAAAGAAACATCAAAAAAGTTATTTTTTAAATTCCATTCATAACAGGTTTTATCGGTATCACTGGATTTAAAAAATGTCATGAAATTAAAAAGCCATTGAAGTTTCAGCATTCGTCAATTTACATAATCTATATCATGATTATGAATCAATAAGAAAATTCTTTTATCGTTTCTAGAGTGCGTATACACGGTATTTTAGGATTATTTTAAATGGCCCTGTTAAGCCTCATAGACTACAGAACCTTTTAAATCCTACATGCTTGAAAACATACTGCCATATATCTTACAAACTTAGTTCTGCTAATTTTAATGACATATTACTTCAGGTTAATATCATTTTTTATTTTTAGACCTATTTCTAATGACGAAACTGGATTTGTTTGCCACTTGTAATCTTCATTAGGCTTATGAGTAAAAGACAAGTTTGTCTGTGAAAGGAATTGTAAAATTATACAATAAAATTATCTGGGGACGATGGGATTTGAACCCATGATCTCCAGCACCCGAGGCTGGCAGTATACCAAGCTAACCTACGTCCCCATTAGGTTGAAAATAAAAACATAATTTAACTTCATAATTTCCATTGATTCTGAATAAATCCACAAGTAATCATACAAATTTGATATTTATTTTTTTACACGAATAAATATTTGCTAAATCTTTGATAACCATGACAAAAAATCTTAGTTATGCTGATGCTGGCGCTGATTGTGATTGGTCTGCAACTGTAGATACTAAGAAGATTTAATGGTCAAAGCCACAGAATACGTCAAAGAATTTCATAAAGAACTGCAAATTACACACAAACTTATTGAAAAAATCAAATCTCTAATAAAAGACGTGTAGATGAATTTTTCTATTTTTCCTCTAAATTAAGTATCATCATAACATTTGAATCTGAATTCTATTGTACTACAACCGGTTAGATTCAAACTATCTTTGTTGGAGATTTGAACTAATCCAAAATCTATAGTTTATAAGAAATTTAGTAAAATTGATCAATTTGTGGCAGAAAATCAATTGGAATTATCTAATTATTTGATAAAAATCAAATGGTTAATTCAAGCTAATTAATAGAAAGTTTTTATTGTTTTTCAAACTGCACCATACAGTATGACTGTTGTCTCTGCACAAGCAATTGAGGATTCCTTAAAACAATGCATGGATCCTGAAGTTCCTTTAAACATCGTAGAAATGGGATTGATCTATGGAATTGATGTTGCAGAAAACAACGATGTTAATATTAAAATGACAATGACTACTCAAGGCTGTCCACTTCATGAAACTCTGGTACAAGATGCAACAAGATATGCTAAAAAGGTTCCAGGAGTAAATAATGTCAAGATAGACATTGTATGGGAACCTGCCTGGTCAATGGATAAAATGACTGAAGAAGGAAAATTAAAATTAAAAAATATGAGTGTTGCTATGAATACTCCTGCACCAATTAATTATGAAACTGCATTTCCTCAAGGTGTTGGAAAACTAATACAACAAGAAGACGGTTCTATGGTCTTGGCAAACGAACATGAACAAGGATTTATGGTAAATCAAGCAATCGTAGATTTTTGGAAATCCTGTAATGGACAACGCAAAGTTACAGAATTAGTAGAAGTCTTCGCACAACAAACAGGTCTTCAAAGAAACCAAGTAGAAAAAGAAGTCATGCAATTATTACAACAATTACGTGAGGGTGGATTAATTGCAATTGCAGGTCAGCCTGACACCCCAAACGTTGAATTTAAAAAATAATTCTAAAAAATGTAGTTTGAATTTGCACCATCAAAGTTTATTGTAACGCCTGATAGATATTTTATTTTATTTTCAATTATGGCCTTGACAAAATTCCCGATCTCTTCAGGATTTCCTAGTCTTTTCATAGGTAAAGATTTTTCAAATTCTTTTACATTTTCGATTAGTTCTTGAGTTCTATCCGTGTTAATTGGACCTGGAGCAATGTTGATACAACTAATATTTTTTTGAGCGTATTCTTTACTTAATACTTTGAAAACTTCACTAAATGCTGCACGATATGCAGAAGATATAATCAATTTTGAATTTGGTTCTTTGATTACACTAGAACTGATCAAAAAGATATATCCATTATCATTGATCTTGATATTCTGTAAAATAGTACAAAATCCTAAGAATAGTTGGTTGTGATATAGATTCCAATCCTCTTCTGTTATTGCTGAAAATGGTTTTGGAGCAGGGCCTCCCGTATTGATAACAAGAATGTCTGTCTGTGTGTTTTTTTCTAAAAATTTTCTCACACTATTCAAATTTGATGTGTCAATATCATTCTTAGATGCTGCAAAAACATCAATTTCTACTGACTTGAGAGAATCTGAAATTGCTTTTCCTATTCCCCTTGAACCGCCAAGAACAATTGCTCTAGTCATACCTTTCTCAATGATCTTGATAATTAAATTTCTTTAGTAAACAAAATAGTTCTAATTAAATTTCAAATCTTACTCTAATTGTATTGAAAACCCTTCAAAAATCACTCCAGAAAATCTCTCCACAGACTAATTTGCTGACAAAATCTAAAATAAATTAATAAGATCACTTGTAGAATTGTCTATGCTGTAAATGCTTAAAATTATAATCATTGCACTGATGATTGTCTCTGGACTGTCGATTTATGGGAATCTTAATCTCTTAGCAAATAATGCCAATTTACAAGAGCAAGCAAGTGAGGCTCATTCAAAGAATATAGAATTGTCAAATCAAATCTCTTCCCTAGCATCAAAGATAAGCAGTCTCGAAGACAAACTGTCAGAACCAATCAAAGTAACTCAGTCCGAATCAAGTCCAAAGAGCGTCAATGATAAGTCTCATACACTGTCAATCGCTGCAGCAGCTGTAAGACCCATTCTAATAAGAGATGAGTTTTTTCAAAACGTCCAATATGACGGAACTATGATGACTATACAGGTATCCACTCATGAAGGCACTGGATTGGTTCTGGTAAACACGGCAATTCCAACCGGAGTAGATTTTCAGAGCTCCGCAAGGACTGCAGCAGAAGTAGCAGAAAAATATATCGGGATCGACCTTTCTGATACTGACATCATTTTTTCCATAACTGCTGATGAGGATGAGCACCTGCAGGCAGTTGATGGGCAGAGTGCAGGCGCTGCAATGACCGTGCTTTTGATCTCCAGTCTTCAGAACAAAAAATTGAACGATGATGTTATCATGACAGGCACAATAAATCTTGATATGAGCATAGGGATGGTTGGCGGAATACGTGAAAAGTCTGATGCTGCTGGACAATATGGTGCCAGTATATTCCTTGTTCCAAATAAGCAGGGGGTAATCTTTGTAGAAGAATGCAATGAAAGTAAAACAGGCAACTTCATCTACAAGTCATGCTCTTCTGAACAAAAGCCACTGTCTCCAATCACAGAAAAACAATATGGGATGAAGACGATTGAAGTAAGCAATATCGAAGACGCTCTGCTTTATTTTCAATAAAACCACATTTCATAATATCATCAAAATCTCTGATGGTATTCAGAGGCACTATTGAGATGTTTAGTGTGCTGATTTTGCGTCTTGTTTAATCTGAGTAAACCAACCGAACTCATCGTGACAAACACTATATTTTTTCACCAAATTGTTTGCATTAGTAATCTTGGGAGCTCAAACATTTTTTATGAAAATATATTGTTGATGGGTTTTCTATACAAGGAATATGTGGAGGTAAGATGCCTGTGAATTATCCGTACGGCCTATCACGTAATCCCTATCCTAGTAGTCCTACCCCGACTGAAAAAGACGCCCAAATTATGGGAGGAACCAGGCACATCCAGGCCAAGGAATCGATCTTAGAGTGCATAAAGGATCTGTACAGGCAATCAACCAACCGCCAATCCAACGAAAATGACTTTAGACTAATTACTGTAATACAAAATGTCGGATGTGGAAAAACTCACCTTGCCTTGCACATCAAGGGACTGAGAATGAGACAAAATATCGAAAGCACGTATGTAGATCTTGCAACAATCTCTCCTAAGACAAAGGAAAGCCTTTACGATGCAATAATAGCAGGATTCAACAAATCCACGTTTGATGATCTCAGAGAAAAATTCCTAAAGGAAATTTGTGACAAGGCAGACAAGGGTGACATGTTAGCAAAAAAAGCGTTAGGTTATAGGTTTGTAGACCGATTGTTGGGAACAACAATTCAGGATAAAACTGAAGACATCCTGAACAACAAAAAAATACTCTCCCATGATAACCTAAAAAAATACCTATCTACAAACTTCAACCCCCATGAAGCACTAGTCATTCAAAATATCATTGAAAAGATATTTGAACCAATATCAAACCTGGATGAATTTTTAGGACGCCTATCTGCTATTTCCAAATTTAGCCATAACCTTCTTGGCAAAATTACCGTCTATACATTTGATGAACTAGATGCAGATCCTGGTTCTGCCGAAATTGTAAAATCAATAATCAACAGGCACTTACCATCTTCTGTTGTCATGCTTATATCAACTCCACCCGAATACTCTGAAATAAAAGAAACCAATTTATCTTTATTTGACAGATTAGAAAAAGCAAACTATAAGATTGATCTGGCTGGTTCAAATTCAATAGATGAACTTTCTGAAATTGCAATAGAATACATCAAACAAAACAAAAAGAGCGACAGGTTCACCAAAAAACAGCAAAATGATTTGACAGGCAAAATCAGGGTACTTTGTGATGAATTCCCTGATTTCACAAATGTACGATCATTAATCAATATATTGTATCATGCTATGGAAAAATCCTATCAATTAAATCATGACGAAATCTCTGAAGAAGCACTTGATGAGACTCTCAAGAATGCATTCCCAGGATTAAAAGTACACGATAGCGTTCTCGATGTCCCAATAGGACAATTTTTGAAATTACGTCTAGAGTCAGTGGAAAATTTATCACAATCAAAGATTAAAGAAGCAATCTCAAACCTTGTTAATTTTGCACATGATACAGGAAAAATAACAAAACCTGAAAATTCAAAACGAATGCTTGATGCAATATATACTGATCAATATGGGACAAAGATAGGAATTGCTATTGTAATGGGTAAAGATCACAGTAAGAATTCCACATCTATTCAAAATGTTCTAAAAGCGTCTGCATTTGTAGATAAATTACTAATACTTACAAATACCAATGTTCCAAAAACTCCACAAGCTACCATCATTAATATTGATAAAATAAAAATGGTTGATTTGCTTTACTTTAGCAACAGATATTCTGATAACAAGATCCTAGAACCCGAAAATGAAAAAATCCATGCTTTAGCTAAGACGATCTCAATAATCTAAAATTATTTTTAATTAGAATATTTTTGTCACCTAGATTTCTCTAATTTCTGTAATTGTTCCTAACACCGAATCCATCTTGATGATTGCTTTTTTCTCTTCCCATCCAAGCGCAACATACCAATCACCTGAATCATTATGATATCTTGTCTCTAATGTCTTGATGTCTTCTGGTAACACATCATATTTTTTTGCAATTCCAGATACTGCAAGCGCAACTGCATCCTTTTCCTTTTCCAGCCTCCTTCTCATTAATCCTATTCCTGGACTCATGTAATGACTACATCGTGTCATCTAATATAGTTAATTCATAAAATTACCATTAATGTTAAATTTTTATAATTTGCCCAATTACAACATTTCAAATAGTCTATACATGACGAAATAACAAAATGAAGATAATTCAAAAATTATCTAATTCTACACTAGCTAAATCTAGCACACTTGTTTCACTAATATCAATTCTGGCAGTAATTGGCCCTGTCATAGTAGTTTCTGCAGGTTTTTGGGATGCCATATCTCATCTTCAAAAAGAACCTGAATTCTTTTGGAGTCCATCTCATATTGTAGTGTATACAGGAGTCTCTATGACTAGCTGTGCTGCAATCATAGGATGTTTGTTAATATTTAGAAAATCAGTTTATGGCTCTCTTAAAACTGGAATTAAACTTGTCATTATTGGTTCCGTTCTCCAAATTGTTTCAGGTTTTGGTGATTCATTATCACATGATGTATTTGGGATTGATGGATTGATCTCTTGGTCCCATCAACCATTAGAATTTGGACTAGTTCTTGCATCATTAGGAGGAGTATTGATATTAAAAAACAGAGAACATACTAAACTCAAAGTATTTC
>JAOUNZ010000132.1 GCA_029880665.1 Candidatus Nitrosopumilus sp. | reverse complement strand
TAATTTTACGCTTTTATACTAATTTTTAGATATACAATATGTATCCGGTTCTGTGGACTTGTGTTGTTAGAGATATTACCGCCCCAGTACCGGCTACTTGTAATTCATAGTCGCTTTGACATATTCAACATATTTTCTATAAAGACCTGATTCATAGCAAGGGTTTTTCATTATGAGTGACTTATTTTTTAAATCTTCTTTGGAACAGTACATGTCATTTTCAAAAATTTTTTTATCGTCAAGAGTAATGCAGATATCTTGCCATGCAAAAACCTCTTGAGGATTTCTATTTGCAGTTGCATAGTAAACATACATTAGTCGAAGTTTGTCATATTCATCAAAACTCATATCTTTGCCAAGAATGTAATTTCTCTTCAAATTATGAAAATAGATCAATCCATTTTTGGTCAATACATAATCAAAAAGTTTTGGATACTCGTCAATCTCAACTGGGTACAATGGGTTTTTTTGATCAGATGGCATTTAATCAAAAATAAGACCCAGTCTAAAATAACTTTAGTTTTTATAACATGTTTTGGATTTTATCAAGCCTTGGTCTCAAACCAGATGTAAGAGATATTGGACTCCCAGTTGTCAGATTTTTTTAATTATCTCTGCTTGAATATGTCAAAGTTTCTCTACATTTGTAGAGTTCAATGCAACAACACTCTATGTCATCTTAGCAAACACTCATTTCTTATAAAATAAAATTTTTGTGCCAGTCAGACATTGGAATTTATAGATGATTATTTTAGATAAGTGCATAATGGCTAAAGGTAGGATGAGATATTGGAAGATCACATCAGAAGAATTAGCAGGGTATTCATATAATGAGGGCAATCTGCTTAATTGGGAGATCAAGTGTGTCAGAGAACCAGAAAGTGAGGCACAGTTTATCGGAGTTTTTATGTACAAAAACGGTACAGCATATGATTATGAATCAGTAAAAGGAATTTGTTATTATCATAATAATATCGATAGAAAAGAACTCCCTTCAATCACTAGTTTCTTACAGGGGAAATTCAATGGGAAGGAGATGGAAAAAGGAGAAAGGGTGTTTCTCAAAGATTCCAAAGAGATCTATTCCGCTAAAGATATCAGTAATTTAGCAAAAGAGATGGAATTAAAATTTAATACGAAAGCAGTTATTTCGTTAGAGTTTGAGGGGATTACGGCTGAACAACTCAAAAAAGCAGGACTTCCAGAAGCAAAATTATTACCAATTCCCACTTGATTGATATAGCTTAAAACACAAACATAACAGATGTCAGAATTAGAAGATATCGGCAAACACCTAGAAGAATTAAGAAAAAGAGTAATCAGGACAGTGTTGGTGATTGGAATTATCACAGCGTGCATTTTGTCAATTCATTTAGAACCAATTCAAATAGAACAAACTACTTTGTATTACCCAGTACCTGATCCAATAAACAATATTTCAGCTCAAATTACACATCATATGAAAACAAATCTGGTGCCAGAAAGTGTGCAATTAATTCAGACTGCACCAGGAGAGGCATTTTTTGCTCAGATATACATTGCGGCACTAGTTGGGATCATAGTTGGAATGCCGGTGGTGATTGTAGAATTAGTTGGTTTTATCAAGCCAGCACTGAAAGAAAATGAAATCAAAATTAGTAGAAGTATTTCACTTCCAGCATTAGGCTTGTTTATTGCTGGTTGTGTATTTTCTTATTATTTTGTAATTCCATACATTCTAGAATTTTTATACAAATATGGAGAATCAGCTGGGCTTGTAACTTTTCTCAACATCATGGATTTTGTAACATTCGTTTTACAGTTTCTGTTAGCATTTGGATTTTCGTTCCAGATTCCAATTGTAATGTATGCTGTATCTGCATCAGGCATTATAGATTCGGACTTTTGGAGAAAAAACATCAGATATGCAGTTGTGATAATTGTGATTTTTGGTGCTGTAATTACCCCTGACGGAAGTGGGATTACAATGTGGTTTGTTTCAATTCCGATGATGGCACTTTACATTGCAGGAATGATGGTGATTGAGCACAAAGAGCGTATAGGACGTAAAAAGTCGAACATTTAAATCATAAATCAACCAACAGCAGGCATGCAAGGAACGGAGATTATCATTGTGGTAATTGTTATCGGTGTTTTGATTTTCGGTGCAAAGAAGATCCCAGAACTTGCAAAAACATTTGGAAAGGCAAAAGGAGAGTTTGAAAAAGGTAGAATCGAGGGTGAAAAAGAACTAAACGATTTCAAGGGAAAGATAGACAGTCCTGTAAACGATAAAAAATCAAAATCAGACTAGTTTTCAGCCCTTTTTACAAAGTCATTTAAAATTTGCTCATAATATGATTGAAATTTGTTTTTTCTAAACAATCCACAGATTTTCATTTTTGCTGTCAGTTTCAAATTTACATCTACTAGAATTTTTGTGCCCTCTAATACATCTATAAATTGTTCTTGTATGTGACTGCCCTTTCCATCCCCTCCAATTACAAAGACCTCATGCAATACGGGAGTTTTAGAAACATGTTTTGCCATAATCAACAGTTCGTTGGATCCTAGATTGAGATGCTCTTCAACAACTGAAACGTCATTTCTTACTGAACGGATTCTAACGGATGGAAAATGTTGTGGAAACAGTTTCTGATAATTTTCAAAATTAGAAAAAACTTCAAACACAGATTCTCTTTTTGCATTAACCGTTTTTTCAAATGAGAATTTTGGCAATTGTGATTTAAGAAGTGCCCCATCGAGAGTATAAATTATGCTCAATGTTAAATTGGTCCAGGCATTTTCCAACGCCATGATTTACAATATCATCAATCGATTTTGGTTTGGTGTAAAATTCCATAACAGGAGGCAAAATGATTATGCCTAATCTAGACAGCTTTAGCATGTTTTCTAAATGAATTGCAGACAATGGGGTTTCTCTAACCATCAAAATTAATTTTCTAGATTCTTTGATTGTAACTCCAGCAGCCCTTGCAACTAGAGTGTCATCATATCCGTTTGCAATTGCAGACAGTGTTTTCATACTACATGGTGCCACAATCATCCCATCAACTCTATGTGTGCCACTAGAAACACCTGCTGCCATGTTTTTTTCGTCCAAAGTCTTTGTTGCCAGTGATTTCACATAATCAACAGTATGCTCTGTTTCCATGGAGATACACTTTTCACCCCATTGAGACATGATCAAATAAGTTTCAATATTTGCCTTCTTTAGGACCTCAAGCATCCTGATCCCGTATATCACTCCAGTACTGCCAGTAATGCCAATGATTAATTTCAATAATTAATCTTGAAAGATAGGGTATTTTATCTATTATACAAGATAACTCGTTTATCAGGGATTATCAGACACATCATTTTCACTATGCTCAGATTCATTTTGTACTTTTCTTCGTTTTAACCATAAAGACAAACCACAAGCTGCCATTGCAGTCAATAAAATAATTCCAACCATTTGAAGTTCAAGGTAGTAAAACATGGTTAGAGTCAAACATCAATTAAAAAAAATCTGTTGATTTATGCCGATCAATAAAATCAAAAATTAGCTATATTAGATCCCAACATCTAACCATATTGTGATTAGGAGTTCTGAGATCAAAGAGATAGTAAACGAATATTCAGATGTTAAGATTGGGGTTCTTGGCAGTCATTCCGCGCTAGAAATTATGGATGGTGCAAAAGACGAGGATTTTCAAACTATGGTTTTTTGTCAAAAAGGAAGAGAAGGGCCATATCAAAGGTTTGGACGAATTGCAGATGAGATAATCATATTAAACAAATTCAAAGAAATGGCGTCAGCCAGA
>JAOUNZ010000131.1 GCA_029880665.1 Candidatus Nitrosopumilus sp. | reverse complement strand
TGCTGCTACCTGATCTGCAACATAAACTAATAATTCATTTTTGATTGAAACTACATCCTTACAATCAATTGTGAGCATAAAAAGATACAGTCAAATCAATATTTTAGTTTAACATTAATTTGAAAATGATTATTATTGATTGATATTGTGAATTTGAGTAGATGAGGGATTCAGAAACATTTGGGGTGGAAAAAGGACATGGTGAAGAAGTAGTATCATGGTTAAATGAACAGTCAAAAGCTCAATCAATAAAACTCGAGGCAAGATTGTATGGATACAATGTTTCTACCAAGAATTTTGGAGATTTTGAAATGTTTTCATGGATAGGAGATGTACAGGTTGCAAGAAAGATGATAATTAAAGCAAGTAAAAGATTCAAGATTAAAATCATCGAGGGGGGATACAAGCCAAAGGAGAAAATAATCAGAATGAAAAAATTCGATTTTGCCAAGGTTAAAAGAGGTGAAAAAACAATAGGTCAGCTGGAATTTGTCACATCACGATTTGGCAATAGTCAATGGGAGATTCAAAATGAAGAAAGGCGTTAGAAAAACAATGATAGGTCAGAAGCAATGAAAAAAATTGGGATCATAGGACTTGGAATACTAGGGAGCGCAGTTGCATCACATTTAGTAGATTCAGGGTTTAATGTAACAGCATATAACAGAACAAAAGAAAAAACATTGCAATTAAAAGAAAAAGGAGTAAAGATAGCATCATCTCCAAAAGAAGTCGCAGAGGATTCAGAATTAGTCATAATAATAGTAAGAGATGCAGATGCCGTCAAAAAAGTATCATTTGAAAGCAACGGTATTGTTTACGGAAATCATGACAAACTAATTGTTGCAGATATGAGTACGATTGATCCATCAGAATCTAAAAATATTTCAAAAAAATTTCAGGAGTACAACATCAACAAACTAGACATACCAGTTATGGGAGGACCAAATGTTGCGATCACAGGAAATTTGGTCATGATGGCATCCGGAAATAAAGAAAATTTTGATAAATGTAGAAAGGTATTTGAAAAAATTGCAAATAAAGTTTTTTTCTTAGGAGATAGCGGGGTAGCACATACAATAAAGCTAGCCATGAACTTACAGATCACAATGCTTGCGCTTGCATTATCCGAAGGAATCACCCTAGTTAAAAAAGCAAATGTGGACCCAAAAATATTTCTAGAGATTTTAAACTCAACATATTTCAAGACAGGTATGAGTGAAAATAAAGCACCAAAGATGATAGATGGGAAATACGATGTCACGTTTACACTTGCAAATTTGAAAAAAGATATCAATACAATGACAGGTGCGGCAAAATCATTAGGTATTGAATTACCAATGATCAAAAAAGCAGGGGAGATCTATGAGGATGCAGTAAGAGCAGGGTTTGGAGATATGGACTATACAAGCATCATAGAACATATCAAAAAGATCAATAAAACAAAATAAATCAAGGTTGTAGGGAGAATTCAACAAAAATCCTATAAGGCAGATATTTCCTCAACAGTGTATGAGATTAAAAGACAAAATAGCCATCGTTACAGGGGCGTCTAGTGACATCGGTAAAGGAATTGTAAAAAGGTTTACAGAAGAGGGTTCAAAAGTAGTTCTAATTGCAAGAAATTTAGAAGATTTAGAGAAAACAAGAAAAGAAATTGGAAATGAAGCAATGACGGTATCAATTTCATGTGATTTGACTGACGAATCACAAACATTGCAAGCTGTAAATCAGATTATGGACACATATGGAAAAATTGACATTTTAGTAAACAATGCAGGGATAATTAATGATCCCATACACTTTCATAAAATGAAGGATTCTGAGATTAGAAAACTCATAGATGTTAATATGTTAGGAGTGTTTCATATGACGAAAGCAGTCATTACAAAAATGTCAGATGTTAAAAGTGGAGTTATTGTAAATGTAGGATCTATTTCAAGTGAACGTGCAGTTCCCAGGGTTCATTTGGCAGTATATTCATCAACGAAAGCAGCAATTTCAATGTTCACAAAATCAATTGCAGTAGAATATGCAAGGCAGAATATCAGATGTAATTGCGTAAATCCAGGAATTATTAATTCTGGAATGATAAAACCATACCTTGATGATCCTCAAGCTAGAAAAGTTCTTGAAGAAAGATTACCACTTGCCAGAATAGGAGAACCAGTAGATGTAGCAAATGCAGTTCTTTATTTAGCATCAGATGAGTCAAGTTGGGTCACAGGCACTGTTTTAAACGTGGATGGTGGAAAAACAGCTTCAGAAGGATGAATTTTTTCAAAAATTCTCTTTGCCAACAATTGAGATACACGTATAGGTTCAGGAACAGCACCTTGTAATGTCAGATCATCCAAGAGATGTTTTACATCGCTTAGAATGCACCCTTTTTTCCTAACGAAGACATCATGTGATGTTTTAAGAGTAATTTTTTTGCGTGGAGTTAATTTTTGATATGCGTTAATTTTTGATTCGTATGAGTTGGGAAACGATGTTTAAGAGAGTTGCTGATTCCTAAAGAGGGATTATAAGTAATACTGATAATGGGGATTTTTAGAGAATGAAATAACTTTTCAATGTCTACAATGTTATACATGGAAATTATCAATCCTGAAATTAAAACATAATTAATATCAGATCTTCCAAGATCATCGTACATCTTTAAGATCATATCTGTTGCATCATCACCTTCTAAAGTAGTATGACCAAATACAAAATCATCAATTATGAAATCTCTACGCATAACAATTCCGGATAAAACAGACATAGTGGAACGAGGTCTGAAACTTTCCGCAATTGCAAGTCCTCGTATTCCTTTTTTCTCAAGATGAAGAGATCTCATTATCATTTCTTCCCAGATATGCCTTGTAGCTTAGACCTGTAACTAACATGATAATCCCAGTTATTGCAGACCACATGATAAAAGACAGTAACTCAGATTCGTCCATATGGGGTCATAGTTTGTTTGACATCTAAAGTTTAGGATGATAAAAATATCATATGTATGGAATTCATAGATGAAACATCTAAATAGATTTAATGATGACTAAAATCATGCCTGAATTGATATGTCCTGACTGTGGAAAACACCTGTTTCATGAGAATGAGACTACATTGAAGATAGAAGAGACAATCCATTCAAAGTTTTGCAGAAAAAATGAAGGTAAAACTCATAGTTATATGCACAGAGATCTTGCACACATGGAGACTTTTGATTCCGAAAGAGAAAATGATAGTGAAGGCAACCCAATACTAAAAAAATAACATCAACAGACCTCAAAATTATATCCTAGACGATTATGATTTAGATTAGTTGTCAGAGCATCATTATGATTTAGTAATTGTTGGGGCAGGACCGGCAGGATCATCTGCAGCTTTCGCAGCTGCTAAAAAAGGAGTAAAAGTAGCATTACTTGAAAAAGAAAATTCAATAGCAGAAACCGTTAGGACCAGCGGTGTAACTTGGATTCAGAGCATCAAAGAGTTTGGAATACCAGATAATTGTTACAATCCAATCAGGAATTTTTCATTCTGTTCCCCAAACAACGAAGTGACCATCAGTGATTCAGTTCCAAGAGCTGCAGTGCTAGACGTAAGAAAAACATACAGATGGTTAGCACATGAAGCAGAAAAATTAGGAGTAGATGTTTTTATCAAGATGAATATTAATGGAGTAATTAAAAATGAGGGAGGCGATATTGTGGGAGTTAGCGGTACAGGTCCTGAAGGGAAAACAACCTTTCATTCCAAAGTGGTGATCGATGCTACTGGATTTACTTCAACAGTGTCTAAGGCAATGGGTTTTGTGACACAATGGAAGCGATTTG
>JAOUNZ010000130.1 GCA_029880665.1 Candidatus Nitrosopumilus sp. | reverse complement strand
CGTGTTCAAGAATTTTCCTGGCATTACTTCCAAGATTAAGAAATGTTTTATCCGTAGAATCTCTCTTCTTTGCCATGACGATCAAATCGACATTATTGTCACTATAGAATCTCAATATTTCCTCGTCCGGATTTCCATGAGTGATTTTAATGACAGCAGTAATTTTTTTACGTTTACATGACAGTACGCGCCTTTCCATTTTTTTGTAAAGTAGTTTTTTAAAACTACGAGGGGCAAATTGCAGTTCGCTAATTTTTTGGAGTTGTTTTGGATCTGATAAGATCTCTGATGGAATTGATACTGGTTCTACAACACTTAAAATTGTGATTTTGCCATCACATTCTTTTGCAATCTCTATTGCCTTTTCCAGTGCATTATCTCCTGTTTTTGTACCTGCATGAGGCACTAGGATGTTTTTGTAAGAAAGCATGTTAAAAACTCCCTAACGAAGATTTGAAGACAGTGGTTGTCTTTTTAATTATTGATTCATAGTTCATGCCATTTTTGATTATTAGTATGATCATGTGTTTGTTTACAGGAATACTTATTTTTGTAATTTTGCCTCTTTTTGATACGACGTAATCTATAGGGCCAAACAACTCATCATAATCTTGTCGCATAGAAAGATCCAATCTGAGTTGCATGTACATCATTTTCCTTGTATTTTCATTACCTATTGGAATCACTCCTTTTTTGAAACCTCCTGCAATTAGATTTCCAAGATAGTTTATCACACCAGCAAACTTTACGCCGTTATTATTCAAAATTAAGTCACAGTTATCTTCTAAAGTGCTTAATTGTGATGACTGTAAAATGGATTTCCTTGTGTCAATCATTTTTTTCACGTGATACCCAATTGTAATATTAAAAATAAAAACAAAAGATTGTGAAGATGTGAGTGTCATTCACATGCTCACTAGTATCTTAATTCTTGCCTCCATTTATCATGCAAAACATAAGCTAAAAATCAATAAAAAGTGGTAGCAACACAATGCAACACAACGTAACATGTGCAATCATTGCAATGGTATTTCATTTTGTATATTCTTGCTTCTTTTCAGATTATTTGAATGCATTTACATCATATGCTATGGTTTTACAATAACCCCATTTCAATTTTTTAATTATTTTTTCGAACATGATTACAATATGTTTATCATAGGTACATATCGGCGTAATTTTATAATTTCACGCCTAAATTTCTATATATTTTTTAATTAACTATAAATTTTAATACATGAATATATATGGATAAGAATATACTATATAGTATGGAAAATAAAGAAACAAACCCAACAATAGGTAACGACAACAAAAAAGAAGAACCTAAAAAAGAAGAAACAGCTAAAACAGAAAAATAAACTAGCACCCTCTTTTTACAGGGATTAAATTTAATCTTACTAAATACAACATCATATTTTCCAAGTTTCTAAAACTAGTGTTTTTGTAAATTATTGTTTCTTTTTACCATGTGATTTTCTTTTGATTTTATTCGTTCAAAAATAATTTTGCGGGTTAAAAGTTTTCAGAGTGTGTCTGAAAGATTCTATTCGGTTATAAAATGACAATTCCTGTATTACAATTTATTATCACGTTCATACAAAAAGACATGTTTGTTTGCTGATCATGTATCTTTTATGTGATGAATGCGTAAACAACACATGGCTTTTAGAAATTGTGTACATTGCAATAGAGAGTATGAAAGTTTGTATGATAATTCAACATGCTCATCACAATGTGCAAAAGAAATTGGAAAATAATTTACAAATAATTGATTAAAATTTTAACAATGGTTTATCCTGAATTGATTATGATGCTGAATCGTTAAAAGAAGATGTGTTGCAATCACGGCATTCACATTCAGGTGAATACTGAAAAATCAGAAAAGCAAAATGAATCTGTGACAGTCTATTGGATTGACGAATCATTTTCAGTGGATCCCAACACAACATCAAGAAAGGAGATTCCAGCAAAGCATTTCAATCCAATACTTGTGGTGCTCTTGCATGCAGCATCTAGATTGGTTTTGACAGCTGCTGAAAGTATCGTTACATCTCACAGAGAGGGATACGTTGCATACATGGATACGGATAGTATTAGTGTCCCAAAACATGCAAGAGAGATTCAAGAGTTTTTCCAAAAACTTAATCCATATGAAAACAAGGACATTCAGATTTTCAAGATTTAAAAATCAGATGACGAGAAACCATTGGAGAATGTCTTGTTCTTTGGTGTATCGTCCAAGAGATATGTCTTGTTTGAGTATGATTGAATAGAAGACAAATTCAACATTCATAAATTTACGTCTCATGGCTTGGCTCATCTATTGGACGTTGATACAGAGAAATGGTGGCAGGACATACTTGCAATGCATTATTTCCCAGAAAAGAAACAGGATACACTTGACAAATAGGATTCCAAGTACGCGGTATCTGAGATGAGCATCACAACACCGAATATATTGAAAAGATTCTCTAATCTCAGACCTTTCAACAAGATACTTGTCGGTGCAGGGTACAAGACTGATGAAAATAGAAATGTGATAATTCCAACTTTGCCATATCTTGATGCAAAGAACAGGGAATGTATCCAGTACATGCCGTTTGCGAATTATACGACTGGAGAAAAATTTCCAGACTCTGCAGATACCATTCCCTACTGGAAGCCATTGAGTGAAACGTTGGATGACTATGCCGACCACAATGAGGTAAAGTCTGGTGATGGTGTTGGCTTGTTGCCCAGATTATGCATGAAAATAGACGGTAATCAGATAAAATATGTCGGCAAGGATGTAGTAAACCTTGAGGTTTCCAACATTCTAGACGTCACTCAGGATGAGAGTGCTACAGTCTATGACAATCTAGAAGAAAACATACTAGATATTAGACCAAGAGATTCCTACAGATTTGGAAATATCCCGAAGCAATCTAATCTCGTTGCAGAAAAAGATTAGGGAAAACGGAGTATTGAAACTCCACAAAAAGACAATCGAGAAAATCATTGCTGGCAACATCATGGCCAGAGGAGATGATGTAATATGATTGAGGAAGACAAAGTTGTTGAAATTGTATCTGAAAGTTATGAATCTGAAATAGATTCCACTGAACGAAAACCCCGTAGCAGAGAAAGGGGACCAGACAAAAAACCTCGAACATACCGTGCAAACAGCATGAATAATTTTGTGCAGTTCAAAGATAGGCCTGAAGAGTTTGCAACATATCTCAAGGATGTAAAAGGAGTCGACATTGCTGGAAACTCTGGGATTGTAAAGGCCTTCTTGATTTTTTGTGTAGCAATGATTGCAATCTTTGGAGGAAGGTGGTTGTACGACCATTACAAAAATAGGAACTATAACAACACAGAAAACAGATACTGATGTTGGAAAGGCGGTTTGAAATGACTGTTTTTCTGATATTTTTTATCAATTCGGTGGAATGAACTATCCATTAGGTATCAATTGGGTTTCGGAATTTATCAATTCGGTAAAATATTCCGAGAGTCCGATCGATGACGTTTATCAATTCGGGATCAATTCGGAGATTTATCGAGATTTTTTCGAAACTGCCGAAAAATCCATGATAGAAGGTCTGATCGCAACGATTGTTTGCTCATGATTTGAACAAGAATCTTGATGTCATTTTTCTTCAGTGGTAATTAAAACAGAGCACTTTGTATGTCCTACAACCCCACTTGCAACGCTTCCCAACACAATCTTTCTAAAACCTGTCCTGCCATGAGATCCCATAACAACCAAGTCAATGTTATGGCTATCTGCATAATCTACTATTGCTTTTGAAGATGAGGGATTGTGAACTATTTTTATCGAGAATGGGATGTTTTT
>JAOUNZ010000129.1 GCA_029880665.1 Candidatus Nitrosopumilus sp. | reverse complement strand
TCTTTGACAGTGATTCTTTTCCAAGTTGTTTTCCATGTTCTACTGTTTGAGCATAGTTTTTTGTAATGTCCTTTAGAACATGCTCTTGTTTTTCCTTGATTGTTTTCTTAAAATTTTCTGGGTTTTTCCTTATCATTGTCCATATATGTCAATACTCAAAATTACAATACAGTTGTATTATTTTAACATCTTCCTCTTTCAGGACACGCTAAAAATCAAATCAGTCTTTGATAGTGATTTTATCCCCAATCCCAATAATTTTATCAGCAAGGATGATTTTTGATTTAAAGTGTGATTTTATTTCAAGTGATTCAATCTTGTTTGTTTCAGAATTAAGATTTATCTTGATTACCTTGCCTACGTTTTTCCCATCCATGTCTATAATCTTATCATTGGGTTTTATTGGGATTGAATTTAGTTTAAGAGATACATCACTTAAGGTTTCAAAATAGGTAACAGATATGAAATACTCTGTAGATAGTCTCTTTTTTACTATGATTCCAGAAATAGCGAATGTCTTAGGATCAATGCACAGTGATTGGATTTTTCCACAATCGTTTCCTTTACTGTCAATCACAGGCATCCCAATGAATTGCTGACCAGACCAGTATTTTGTCAAGATGTTACTGTGCTTCATTTCTTAAATCTATGAGTGTATTAGCAAATTTTTTCGAGCAGAGTAGGTATTAATCTGAAATTCATTTCCGAAATATTCATGTTCACTAATGTTCATAGAACAATATGTTAAAAGTAGATAATCAGAAATAGAATCAAACAAAATTGACATTTCAGATAGGTATAAGGTATTATTCTAGAGTTTTTCTCTTAGGATGCCAAAATGTAAGCGGTGTATGAACTCAATATCGCAATCACGATGTGCTGTGACACACGCATTGTTTATCAGCAAGGAACTGTCTGAGATTGGCACCTATTCTTAGGTTCTATAACGACTGAATATGCTTGACAATGAATTTAAAATTCATGTGTTTTATGGCGTCAATCTGTCAACATCTCTTGGGTAAAATGTCACATCGCGTATGTTTTCTGTGCCTGTAAGTGCCATTATTAGTCGTTCAAGGCCTATACCACACCCTGCATGTGGCGGTACACCGTAATCAAATGCTCCAAGGTGATACTCAAACGCATCAGTATTCATTCCTTTATTCTTCATTCTTTCTGCCAATTCATCACGTTTTTCAATTCTGGTGCTGCCTGAAGATAACTCTAGATCTCCAAACATCAGATCAAAGGATTCAGAAACTTTAGGATTTGACTTACTGCCCTTTACGTAAAATGGTTTTGGTGCAAGTGGCCAGTCTTTGATAAAGTAGAATCCCTCAAGACCAACTTTTTTGAGGTTTGAGGGATACAGATCGTCGCCCCATTCAGTCTTTGCACCCGCCTTTTGCATTCTCTCTACTAATTCATCATAAGAATATCGCGGAATCTTTTCAGGAATTTTAGGTGCTGTGAATTCTGCATCAGGATTGTCTTTAAGGTAATCGGTTACTGTTTTTATTGAAATTTTTATTATGTCCTCAATCCTATTCATCACATCATCATAATCTACAAAGGCCTCCTCCAAATCAATTGAAATTGCCTCTGCAAGATGGCGATTTGTTCGTGATGCCTCTGCTCTAAAAATAGGCGCAATCTCAAAGACTTTTTCAAAGCTCATTGTAAGCTGTTCTTTGTACAATTGCGGGCTTTGAGCTAGGAAAGCCTCTTTATTATAATAAAATATTGGAAAGAGTGCTGCACCGCCTTCAGTTGCAGTTGCAATCATCTTAGGAGTGTTAATTTCTACAAACTTTTGCTCATTAAAATAATCTCTAATCGATTTTAGCACTGCACTTCTAACCTTGAAAATATGTTGCAGCATGCTACGTCTAAGGTCAATTGGCCTTACTTCCAGTCTGGTGTCAATATTTTTTACAGTTTTTGCAGTAGGCTCAAAAGGCGGGACTTTCTCAACTTGTGAAAACACCCTTAATTCCATAGGAATTATCTCATACCCGCCAGGTGCTTTTTCTGAGGATTTTACTTTTCCAACAATGCCAATTGAGGAATGTGCCTTCAGAGAGGATATTTTTTCACGAACGTCATCTGGACAATCTCCTTTCTTTGCAACAATTGAGACATCCCCATTTTTATCGCGGACAGTTGCAAAACTAATGTTTCCATGTCCTCTAACTGTCAAAACCCACCCCATCACGGTAACTATGGTTCCATCCATGGATGAGTTAATTTCATCCGAATAGTGGGATCTACGTAAAGAACCTAATTCAGTTTCTATCATAATTTACTTTATTCCATATGTTATGGTGTAATTAATTTTTAGCCACAAAGTTGGCACAAACACCAAAAATCATCAAATTTTGGCATGGTACGTAATGATTTGAACAATGACATCCTTACAGCATAATTTCTCATATATTTTACCAGAATTGATATTTTTCTAATCTATAAGATATGAAATTTAACTCAAAATCGGTGTTACAAGTTTATCAACAATCAGTAAAAATGGTTTCCCCCTCGCAAACACAGAATTATGATAACTAAAATCATGACAAAAATTTGTTTGTTCTAAATTTGCCAAAAGGTCAATTTTTTAAATGTAATTCTTTTTTCCATTTTTTTCAGACTATGTGATATGTCACGTCAAGTTAGCAATGACCACGTACAAGACAGAAATGAGGAAGAGATTTCTAAAATGGAGTTATATGCAGACGTATATCGGAAAATGGTTAGTCAAATGTCTAAGAATTCTCAAAAAGAGTATTTTTAGTGTTGAAAAACGTTCAGAACATAACTCGGCATATTGTGAAATTTGATTTCTGACTCAATTATCGGTATTTTTGTTTTAACCCTCTCATCATCAACATTCAAATTCAATCTTCTCTTTAGTGTTTGAAACTTTTCAATCCATCTATCAAATCCGGAGAGCATATCTTAAATAAGAAATAGCAAGGTCATTCTACCAAACAAAGAACACATGGTAAGCAAAAATTGCGCATCTCCGCAAGGATGTACAAATCTGATTCAGTAAATAAGAAAAAGCATATTATCTTCAAACTTGAAATAATCTTATGCCATCATTCACAGTAAATACTCACAGAAAAGACCCCTACAAAAATTTCAAATTCAGAGTAAAGTGGAATGGCAAATACGTTGCAGGAATTTCAAAGATATCACCATTAAAAAGAAACACTGAAGTCATAGAGTATCGTGATGGTGCAAACTCAAACAACATACAAAAGATGCCGGGATTTACAAAATATGGCTCTATTACATTAGAGCGCGGAGTAACTCATGATACTGAGTTTGAAAATTGGGCAAATCAAGTTTTCAATATTAGTGGAAATAAAGGCTCTGAGATGTCTTTGAAAAATTTTCGCAGAGATATCGTTCTTGAAATGTTTAACGAGGCAGGAATGTTAGTAATTTCATATCTAATTCGTAGATGTTGGATTTCAGAATATGTTGCACTGCCAGAACTTGATGCTAATTCTTTTGCAGTTGCAATTGAAAAAATCACTCTAGAAAACGAAGGATGGGAAAGGGATTTATCTGTAAAAGAACCTTCCGAACAATAATTTTTCTTCAAAATGGCAATCAAGAAACCCACAACAAAAACAAAAAGCCTAAAACCAGAAAAAATTTTCCAAAAAAAAACTAATCCAAAATTAACGAAAAATCATGATATTGAGAATCATAAATCAGGAAAAAATCCAGATATAATAGTAGACTTTGAATACAATGATGGCATGCTTTTCATTGTAATTGAAAACATAGGGGATGATCCGGCCTATGACGCATCAGTCAGATTTAACAAGAAAATATTGGGAATGCA
>JAOUNZ010000029.1 GCA_029880665.1 Candidatus Nitrosopumilus sp. | reverse complement strand
CAAAGAATGGTTTGTCTTTATGTACAGCATAGAAATTCTTTGCTTGTTCTTGAGTGAAAGTAAACATCATTAATTTTAAAAGTTTGAATCCCTTTCTTTCAAATCGTGATATGACTTCTCCAACTAAACTTCTAGATACTGCATCTGGTTTTACTATAAATAATGATTTTTCAGTCAATTTTACTTCTTTCTAATTCCGCCTTTGACGTATTTCTTTGTCCATTTTAACTTTCTTGGATCACGCTTAAGATCTAGCATATTTTTTTTGCATTTTGCTGAACAGAACCATAGTACAGTTCCATCATTTTTAGCAAGCATAGTACCTGAACCTTTAGCTACAGGTCTGTCACAAAAATTACATGGTTTAACTAAAAGACTCATTCAATAACACCTTATTTGATTTTCTTGGCTTCTCTCTCTGTTTCTCTAAGCATCAGAATTTCCCCTAACCTTACAGAACCTTTTACATTTCTTGTAAGAATTCTTCCTTTATCCTTGCCAGTAAGAACTTTAACTCTAACTTGAATTACCTCACCAGCAATACCGGTTCGTCCAACAATTTGGATAATTTCAGATTGAACTACTTCTTCAGTTGCAGAGCTCATTGATCAGTCTTTCCACCTTTAATTTTAGCAATGGTTGATACAACTTGATCTACAATATGTTGTGCATCACCAGCATCCAAAATTGCTGCAGCGGCAGAAGTAATATCGATACCTAATGATTTACCTAGTTCTGATTTGCTTGGAACAAATGCGTATGCCGCACCTTGTTCCTCACATAAAATTGGAAGATGTGCTACTACCTCTGGTGGTTCTACATCTTCGGCAATAACTATTAGTTTACTAGTACCACGTTCAATTGCTTTGGTTGCTTCGTTGGTTCCTTTCTTGACTTTGCCGCTGGTAGAAGCCACTCGAACAGCCTCTAAGATTGGACTTACGAGGTCTTCTGGCGTTTCAAATTTAACATAATATGCTTTACCCATATTTCGTCACCCTTGGGGTTCATTCTCCATTCTTTTCATCGATGCGTTTGGTTTTAAAAGTGTTATCTGGAAATAATGTCTCTAACTTTTTTGAGGAATTCCGACATTAAAGTATCTAATTTCTCTTGACTTCCAGCTTCTGCATAAATTCTAACAATAGGTTCTGTACCACTGGGTCTAATCATTACCCAGTTTTTAGAGTCAACAATAATCTTAATTCCATCAGTAGTGTCCGAATTTGGATATTCCTCTTTTAGGGCAGAGATTAGTTTCGGTACTTTATCAGGAGAACATGATACTTTATCTTTTGTAGTAAAAGAAGGAGGCAAAAGAGCAATTTCATCTGAAAGAGATTTTTTTGAAGTTGCTAAAAGTTCAAGCATTAATGCCAAAGTCATACAACCATCTCTAACTTGATTATGTTTTCCATACATGAATCCTCCATTTTCCTCAAATCCGATTAATGCATTTGTTGGAACCATTTTTCTTGAGACCTCAACGCTTCCAACTTTGGTGCGAATAACTTTAGAATTAAATTTTTCAGATACAGTTTCAATATTAGAACCAGAGTTCAAGCATGTAACGACTAAAGAGTTTGGATTTTTCTGTAGAATGTGTTGAGTGAGTAATAATGCAGATTTGTCTCCAGTTAAAATATTTCCATTATTATCACAAAAGATACTTCGATCACCGTCTCCATCAAATGCAATTCCCACATCAGCATTATTTTCAATTACAGTATGTGATAGTTCTGAAAGATTTTGTGGTGTAGGCTCTGATCCGCGTCCAGGAAATGAGCCATCAATATTTTGATTTACAAGAAACGTTTCACAATTCATCATTTTACAAAAATCAGGTGCAGATACTGCCTGTGCACCATTTCCTAAATCCAAAACAACTTTGAAATTTCTTGATTCTACAAGTTTAGAATCAATTTGAGATATAATTCCGTTTAGATATGTCTGAATTGCTCGATCTTCTTTTCCAGTAATACCCAAATTTTTAGAATTTTTTCGCCATTTTTTTCCTACATAGATGTCTTCAATAATCAATTCATCCTCTCGTGAGATTTCCACTCCATCTTTTGCAGCAGGTTTTATTCCATTGTATTGAGGAGGGTTATGTGACGCAGTAATCATAAGTCCACCAGAATATCCTAAAGTCTTTACTGCAAATTCAAGGCACGGGGTTGGAACTATTCCCGTAATATTGCAATCGATCCCTATTGAATTAAGAGTAGAACTCACAACTTTTGATATAGCCGGGCTCGAGTCTCTTCCATCAAAACCAATCAATATTGGACCCTTATCAAAATAAGTTCCTATAGCTAAAGTCATATCATGAACAAATTCTAGAGTGAAATCTTCAGAGAATACTCCACGGATTCCATTAGTCCCAAAAAATTTTGCCATAGTACTAGGTAAAATTAGATAAATTTGTGTGTATCTATCGTGCTGAAACAGCTAAATTGTTTCTATTTGTATTCAGTATTCACATATGAGAGATTTTATAAGTTATTTCCAAGTTAAATTAATACAAAAAAACTATAAAAAATACGAATCTCATCTTCAGAATTCTAAAAGAAATCAATATGAACGATTTTTCAGTATCAAGCAGATTATGGAATAATGCAAGTCAAGATTAAGGAGTTTCAAATCGCAGGAAATATGGAAAAAAGACATTCGTACATCACTAACAAATACATTAAATGAATACAGTGATAAAAGAATCAAACATGAATATTTTTTGTAATTTTATTTTACTGTATTTAGATTAGAACATAACAAAAATGATCAATCGTCAGTTAAATCATTATCATAACACACCTTTCAGACAATTAATAGAATTGTAGAATATGTAAGAATAAAATTGGTAAAGGTTAGAAATGTTTTGAATAAAAACACTAAACTATGAATTATAATGAATTCAATATATTTATGAAAACAAATGATGTGGTCAATATCAATCTTGCAAAGAAAATAGCAATGGCAGATAAAACGAAATTTGTAAGAGTTTACGATTAAAGTTCCAGTAGAGACACACCCACTTGCAAGGAATCAGTTACAATTACATCTAACAACACATACGTTAAAAGAATATGATTCTCTAGAATTCAAAAAGATGTTCTTATACTGAACAAGAATTTTCAGTCCTACAGAGTCTATTGATCTAGGAAGTTGTTCATTAACTAAAATTAAGTATTTTAAGACTTTCTATCATTACATTTGTTCATAATTGGCATTATTAGAGATCATATCTCTAACTAAACATCAGAGTATGAGATTACTCGATGTTGTAACTTATTTAATCTTCTCAAATCAAAAAGGATTAATGATAAACTTTCTTGGAATGTTAAAAATAGAATTATTCTAAATGAATTAATACATTTAACTTAAGAAACGATTGATCTATACTCTGTGTAAATCAGCATACAAGAATATATGAATAATTTTAAAGACGGTACTAAATAACAAATCGTTCTTATTCAAAATATTAGGTTGTTTGATTTTTAAGATAAAGTTAACTATTTTTTAGTTATTTGGATGTTGTCTCGTAACAGTTAACTTTGTGTTTAATGACATGTTCGTTGCGGGAGTCGCCCAGCCTGGTCAAAGGCGTAGGGCTTAGGACCCTATCTCTTAGGAGTTCGTGGGTTCAAATCCCACCTCCCGCATCACTTTAATTTCTGTGAATGATTAATAATGAGAAAATTATGAGCATAGAGTCATGAAAAAGACAGTAGTTGGAATCACAGTAGTAGGTAATGATAAAGAAGGGATCGTAGCCGCGTTTACAAATTTTGCATTTTCAAAAGGGGGAAATATCGAGAAAGTCAATCAGAATGTAATCAAAGGTGTTTTTGGAATGTATCTAGAAGTATCTTTTTCAAAATCAATTGATGTGAAAAAATTTGATGAAGAGATTCAAAGGTTATCTAAAAAAGAAAAAATGGATGTTAGTACACATCATGAAACAAATTCAGAGAAAAACATTGCAATACTAGTAACGAAAGAACCACTTTGTCTTCAAACAATAATTGCTAACTCAAAGTTACTAAAGGGAAAAATATCAGTAGTAATTGGGACTGAAAAAACACTTGAGCCACTAGCAAAAAAAGCAAAGATTCCATTTATTGTAGTAGAAGAAAAAGATCAAGAAAAAGCAGAAGAGAAAATTATTCAGATATGTAAAAAATTTGATATCGACTTAATTTCACTTGCAAGATATATGCGAATTCTTAGTCCGAATTTTGTTTGGAGATATCCAAATAGAATAATCAATATTCATCCATCGCTATTGCCAGCATTTCCAGGAGCTATGGCATATGCACAAGCTTATGAAAGAGGTACAAAAATTGTTGGTGTTACATCACATTATGTTACAGAGAATTTGGATCAGGGGCCAATCATCTTCCAAGATTCTTTTAAAGTAGATCCAGATGACACGTTAGAAAAAATAAAGATAAAGGGGCAAAAACTGGAAGCAGATACATTATTCAAAGCAATGAAGATGCATTTGGAAAACAAACTTGAAGTACGTTGGAGAAAGGTGCACATAAAATAAGTGAAATAAATGGTAGAGATTAAAACTCAGTTTGATCCTAATCTAAGAAAATTAATCAAGCAAAAACAGATAGCCGTGATTCCAATAGGTTCGATTGAACAACATGGTGCACACTTGCCCATCTCAACAGATTCAGATATTGTAACAGAGGTTTCAAAAAGAATTTCTGAAAAAAACAGATATCTGCTTCTTCCGACTCTTAATTATGGAGTTTCATTTGAACATTCACCATTTTTTAATTTAAGTATAAAGGAATCAACATTACGTGTTATTCTAACAGATTTGTGTTCATCACTTTTAGCAAATAATATCAAAACAGTGTTCATAATCAATGGGCATCATGGGAACCAGAATTCAATAAAGAATTTAGATGTTAAAATAAAGAAAATCTCAAAAAACAAGATCAAAGTATTTCCATTATCATATTGGCATTTTATGGAAAGAGAGTTTGATCATGCAGGGTTTGTAGAGACATCGTTAATGCTTGCAATCTCAGAAAATGTTAAGATGCGATTAGCTAAGAAAGGATTAATCACAGATAAAATGTCAAAACAAGAGATCAAGAAAATTGGAAATTTAGCAAACAAATCATTTCCAAAAGCAACTAAAAATGGAATTTGGGGCGATCCTACAAGCGCTACTAAAAAAGATGGGGAGCAGATTTTAGATAAAATCGTTAAAAATCTATCAAAAAAGTGTCAAACTTGCCTTACTGAGTATATCCCATAGTTTCACCAATGGAAATTTAATATAATCCCTTGATATCCAAGTCAATAAGTGAAATAAATGTCCGTTGATATGGCAGTAAAAGTATTGGATGAGAGTATTAATCAAGTCGTCTTGATTAAGCTCAAAGGAAATAAAACCATAAGAGGTACTCTTCTTGGTTTTGATCAACACATGAATCTGCTACTCGACTCTTCAGAGGAGATCCCCGCTGAAGGCGATTCTAAGAGTCTTGGAACCATTGTAGTTAGAGGAGACAATGTAGTTATGATATCTCCTCCACCTGCACAACATTAGGTGATTTGCAATGACTAAAGGCACAACTTCTATGGGTGGTTTTACAAAGAAGAAAGTTCACATCAGATGTAGACGGTGTGGTAAAAACTCGCTTCATAAACGTCATCATCAATGCGCAAGTTGCGGATTTCCAGAGGCCAAACGTAGAAAGTATTCTTGGATTAAATGGTATACATAGATGCAGGAAATTGTTCTTATTCTTAGTTCGTTAGCAGGCATTGCTACAGCTGCTGCGGTGAGAAAAATTCCTAGAGATAAAAGTCAATTACTTAATCTAGGTGCAAGTTCACATATCAAAAGTCAGATTAGTTCTCTTAAAATTGAAAAAGATATTCTAACTAAAACAATTTCAAGATTGTATCAAGCAGATTCTGAATTCTCTAAAATTCAAAAAGACAGATTGCTATTAAAATATCAACATCAGTTGGGAATAGTCCTTGCAAAATTAGAAAAACTTGAGCAAGCGAGCATGCATCCAGACTTGGGTCCAGTAGGTGATGGTTTGATTACTTTGATGGATCAAAAATTATCAAAATTAGATGACAGACTATACGAGATATCATCAAAGATGTTGACATCAAACAATCAAAAACAGGAGGTAAAAGAACAGGAAATCAGAAAACAAGAATCAAGACAAAACACAGTAAAATCATTTAAGGAACCATTTAGCTTTGAAAAAATAAACCCAAAGATGGAATCAATAGAAATTCCTCCATCTAAACCAAGACAAGCATTTGAAATAACTACTCTAACTAACATTTCAAGAAAGGAACCAAAATTCCCATTATTTGAGAAAGACGAAATAAAACCAATGCCAGAACCAAGAGCAATTCAAACAGAACTAGTAAAACCAAAAGAAGAGATAGTTCAAGAAATAATTCAACCAAAACCAAAAATTGAGATCATACAGTCAGTTTCATCAAAACCAAAGATAACACTTGAAACTAAACCAGATATTAACAAAGAAGTAGCAAAAATCAATGAGCACAAAGCACTTCCAGAACCAGAACAAAAAGAACTAAAACCAACTACATTAGACGATGACTTTGATGATGATGCAGACGATTTGGATAAGATCAAAGGAGACATTATGAAAGTATTATCAAAGCTCGATCAAGCAGAGGTAGAATAATTGACATATGATGATGCCATGATGGCATTATCAAGTGATGCGCTAAAATTTGTTAAAGACGGTTATGTTGTAGGACTAGGAAGTGGTAGAGCGGCCACTGCACTTGTAAAATTACTTGCAAAAATAATCAAATTAAAAAAATACAGTATCAAAGGCGTCCCTACATCATTGCAGATCAAATTGATTGCAGAAGAAGTAGGTATACCATTGATAGAAGCTGATCAGGTGGATTACATCGATGTGGTTTTTGACGGTGCAGATCAAATTGACTCACAAGGGTATGTGATTAAAGGGGGCGGTGGTGCGTTATTACGCGAAAATATTTTGTTCAGCCTTGCAAAGAAAATAGTAGTAATGGCAGATAAAACGAAATTTGTAAAAGATTTTACGATTAAAGTTCCAGTAGAGATACACCCACTTGCAAGGAAGTCAGTCACCAGTTCTATTAACAAACTAGGTGGTAGTGTAAATTTGCGTATTCTTGATAGGGGCTATCCATTCTTTACAGAAAACGGAAACATTATTTTGGATTGTGATTTTGGTACAATAAAGAATCCCAAAATACTTACTCAAAAAATTAAACAAACAGCAGGAGTTCTAGAATCAGGGATATTTCTCAGAAAACCAGATATAATTTACAAAGCCAAAGAAAATGGCAAATTTGACATTATCTAGAATAAGGTATTTGTTGTTTGATTATTCTGGATCTTCTGCTCCTCTATCTCGCCCACAATGTGGGCAAATTCTTTGATTTTGGTACAACTCCTTACCACAATTTCTACAAGATTGAGGTCTCATAACATAATTATGACATTATCAAATTTAAAAACTTCCAGTCTTAATAGTCAAGATACAAACTGAAAACGGTCTTGCTTGTAACCTTCTTGTAGTTTGCCTTCTATAGGAATTGGATTTCCACAGAAATTGCAACAGTTGCTTTTATCAAGATGCCATTCTCTAATATTGAATCCATAGCGATTTACGACGATTTTATTACATTCAGAGCAGTACGTATGTTCCCATTTATGGCCAGGTACATTTCCCAAATATACATACTTCAAGCCCACATCTTTTGCAATCTGATAATGTTTTTCCAAGGTTTCAATTGGGGTACTGGGATATTCCATCATTTTGTAATCAGGATGAAATCTCAAAAAATGAAGTGGCATTTCAGGTCCAAATTCATCATAGATAAATTTAGATAATTTCATTGCATGTTCTGAATCATCTCCAACTTTGGGAACAATCAAGTCAGTAATTTCTACATGAATTTTTGTTTTATCTCGAATTTCCAATAACGTATCAAAAATTGGTTGGGGATCAGGAACTCCGATGAATTTTCTAGTAAATTCTTTTTCTGCATTTCCTTTAAAGTCGACAGTGATCCCATCAAGGAATTCATTCATCATTGAAACAGATTCAGGAGTATCATATCCGTTAGAGACAAAAACATTGAACAAGCCTTTTTTTCTTGCAGCAACCCCACAGTCACGTGCAAATTCAATAAAGATAGACGGCTCGTTGTATGTATATGCAATTCCATGTGCACCATATTTTACTGCAGTATTTGCAACGTCATCAGGAGTCATGTCAATTCCTTCTACTTTCCGTCTTTGACTAATGTCAGAATTCTGGCAGTATCTGCAGAGCCAATTACATCCAGTAGTTGCAATGGAATAGACTTTGCTACCAGGGTAATAATGAATAAGCGGTTTTTTCTCAATTGGATCAATGTGTCCGGAGATTACTTTTCCATATGCATATAGATGAAGTTTACCGTCTTCATTTCCTCGAATTCCACACAAGCCAATTTGTCCTTTGCCGATTTCACAATAACGTGCACACGCAGTACATTTTACCTTGTCATTTGGAAGTTTTTCATAGAGCTCTGCTTCTTTCCCAAGTATTGTCAATGTTTTTTATTGTGTTTTTACATATTTAACAAGTATGAAAGAAAAGGGAGTATTTTCTGATTCTGATGGAATAGAACTAGTAAAAATGGCAAGAAAAGCTGTGACAGAATTTTTAGAAAATAACTCAAAAATTAATGAGGACAGATTTAATTCAAAATTTGATTCTACTTCAGGGGTTTTTGTAACACTAAACAAACATGATTCACTGAGAGGGTGTATCGGTTATCCGCTTCCTGTAAAAAAATTATCAGAGGGGTTAGTTGACGCTGCAATATCAGCTGCAATTCATGATACAAGATTCGTTCCTGTTACTGCTGATGAGCTTGACAAGATTATTTTTGAGGTTACAGTTCTAACTCCGCCTGTTGAGATTAAAGTGGAACAGCCTTCAGAATATCTTAAAGAAATCAAAGTTGGCAGAGATGGATTAATTATAGAAAATGGATATACATCAGGTCTACTATTACCACAAGTTCCAATGGAATACAGCTGGAGCACAAAAGAATTTCTTGAACATGCATGCCAAAAAGCAGGACTCGAAAAAAATGCTTGGAAATCCAAGGACATTAAAATATCAAAATTTCAAGGTGTGATTTTCAAAGAAGAGTCACCAAATGGAAACATAATCAGAGAATCATCTGATGATTTTTTATAAAATAAGGCGTAAAACAGATGTATGATTAGAGAGCCAGTTGTTGCAGGACAGTTTTATCCTGAAAGAAAAGAAGATTTGAAAAATATGATAAAGAATTGCATGGTCCACAGATATGGACCTGGCAGCAAATCCACATCATCAGATGAGAGAGTATATGGAATAATTTGTCCTCATGCAG
>JAOUNZ010000128.1 GCA_029880665.1 Candidatus Nitrosopumilus sp. | reverse complement strand
GCATACACTGTAACCCAGCGTTTTTCTCGCCACTTGTCCTTTACTCGACCTTTTCTACGTGCCAATTACTAACGACCTTTGAATCCAAAATATAAGGGTATGTCACTAGATCTCTTTCTGATTTCCCATGTATCTTTGTAAAACCTGAGGAATTCTAATGTGACCGTCCTTTGTTTGGAAATTTTCTATAATGGATACTAGAATTCTAGTTGTAGCAATTAGAGTACTATTAAGCGTATGAAGATACTGTGTGTCTTCATTTGTTTTATCTCTATATCTTATCTTCAATCTTCTGGCTTGATAATCCAAACAATTCGAGCAAGAAACGATCTCTCTATATGTATTCTGCCCTGCCATCCAAGCTTCAATATCGTATGTCTTAGATGACACCTTACCCATATCTCCAGTTGACAATAGTATTACTCTGTATGGTATTTCCAAATTCTGATAAAATTCTTCAGAAACTGCCAGCATTTTTTCATGTTCATTACGAGAATCTTCTGGTCTAGAAAAAACAAACTGCTCAATTTTATCAAATTGATGAACTCTGAAAATCCCCTTTTGATCTCTACCATGTGCTCCTGCTTCTTTTCTAAAACATGGACTAATACCTGCATATCTTAACGGGAGATCTTTTCCGTCTATGATCTCTTTTGAATGCATTGCTGCCATGGCATGTTCAGATGTTCCAATCATGTATAGATCTTCTTCATCAATTTTGTAGATGACTTCTTCAAAATCGTCTGCAATAATTGCCCCTTCCATTGACTCTCGATTAATCATATAAGGTGGTTGAATCAATGAATACTCTTTTTTTGCAAGAAATTCTAATCCGTAGTGAATTAATGATTGATTTAATCTTACAAGATCATTTTTTAGATAATAAAATCTTGCTCCTGCTACCTTTGCAGCTCTTTCTAAATCCACCAAATCCAAATCTTTAGAAATATCGATATGATCATATATTTTGAAATCAAAATTTGGTATAGTTCCCCATTTTCGAATTTCCTTGTTGGCATTTTGATCTATTCCTATAGGAACCGTCTCATCAATTAGATTTGGAATGGTCAATGCTAGTTTTGAATATGTATTTTCAATAATTTGTTGCTCAGATTCTAATTTTGTAAGATCTCCTGAAATATTTTTCATCTCTGATAAAATTGATGATGGATTCTCTCCCATCTTCTTTTTTTGTGAAATATCCAAGGCCAGTTGATTTTTCTTTTTTCGTAATTCATCTGTCTTAATTATTAACTCCCGTCTTTTTTGATCTGATTTAATCAATCCATCTAGATCAAAATCAACAGATCTTGCTTTGAGCATATCTCGAATAATTTGTGGATTCTCTTTGATTATTTTTGGATCCAGCATTACTCTATCACCCTCAAAGCAACCTGGATATGTTCAACAACTTCATCAACCGTTCCAATTAGATGTTTCATATTCTTCTTACTTTCAAAATTAAAAACTAGTTTGTTATCAATATTTTCAATATAAAGACTTAATCCTTCTGGAAAATCCACATTATCTGGATCTAGAGCTTTTTTGATAGTTTCTGCCTTTTCTTTTGATATATTATCGAGAATTACCTGAACTTGACATGTTAATGACATTTATTTCCAAATAATTAAGAAACCCGTCCAATTTGTCTTTAGTTATTTTTGCTCCTGCTGCTGCGTTATGACCTCCGCCTATGCCGTCAAATTTCTCCGCCCCTGTTCTCATCAAATCACTAAGATTTATCTTTGATTTACATCCAAAGGATTTTCTTGATGAGAATTTTATTGTGTTTTCTTCACCATTGGTTCTTAATATTACAATTTTTCCTGAATTTTTTGGCGATCCTGCAATCAATGATGAAATTGTACCTGTCATGGTTTCAGGAACTATGTTTTCCCCATTTACCATGATACATGTATCGCTTTCTGAGATTCGCCATCTTTCATTAGTTAAGATGTTCATGTATTCTCTGATCATCTTTCTATATTCTGTTAAAATGGTCTCGCCCTCTCTTAGAATCTTATTTCTATCTCCCATACATACTGCCATCCCTACACCTGAACGATTAATTCTTCCACATGAATTTAACATAGTTGAAAATTCTCGTCCATCTCGTAAGAAACTTCTCTTGTCCTCTCTAGGAAATGTATAGGTATACCCAATTAATTCTGACATTATCTCCGTAGCATTTTTCCCAGAAGTAAATTTTGTAATTGCTTCAATTACCTGTTTTTTCTCATCCCCGTTAAGTTCTGCTGGGACTCGCCATCTGCCATCTTCTTTTAACTTGATTCCTGACGAATTTAGAAGAGAAAGACACATGTCCCTATTCCATGTTAGTCCCTCGATAAATGGTTGTGAAGTAAAAGCAAGTGCATCTGGAAGTGATCTTGTCTCTCTACCTACCAATAACAAATCCAAATCAATATCCACCAAACCTTCTTCTTTTGCTATGTTGGCAATCTCAAAATTTTTACCTGTAAATGATTTCCTTTCTCCTTGATCCTGTCTGTCTCCTAATGCGGAAACTACTGCAATTGCAGACAAATCTGAATTTCTTTCATCTAAAGCCATTGATGCAAGATATGCCATTCCACCTGCACAAATTTCAACTCCTCCGTCAATACCATATTTCCATGCATTGATTACATTTTGATTATCCATCTCTTCTTCTGAAATTTGATGATGATCTAAAACAATCCAGTTGTCTCCTAGAACTTGATCAAGTTCTTTTGCAAAACCTCCACCAAGATCTGTTACAATGTGAAAATCACGAGAGTCTGTTTTAAAAGACTCTACTACCTTTTTACTGAACTCTTTTGATGTTCTAACAGTACAATTAGCACCTGCTCTGATGAGTGCTTTGGTGATGATACTGCCAGACGTAAGCCCGTCGCAATCAATATGTGTTGTAACTGAAATTGATTTTTTATTTTTTATTAATTCTGAAACTTTATCTTTGAAATATGAAAGCGAATCATCAAACGATTTTGTCATTACTCCAGTTGAGCAACTACTGATTTATATTTCCAGGTTTTCGAAATTCTTCCAATTTTTTTGTAATATACGGACAGTCTATGAACTTTGGCTTCAATTAGTTCTAGAGATCTGACATTTCTGTTGTCTCCTTTATTTGACTTAAGATGTTTTTGAAGATTTACTGCTTTTCTTACAATGTTTTCTAGATCTTCTGGCATCTCTGCTTTCAAATCATTCTCCTCTAAAATTTGACCCATGCTTTTTTTTGTAATTGGTTTGATTAGAGGAATTGCATGCTGGTCTCTTAACTTAATTCCAATTTGACTTGGAGTTAATCCGTCTTTAGAATATTTTACTACCAATTCTTCAATCTCTGCGGGACTTTGTGTAATCCAAGATGGTGCACGAAGCGTAGCTGGTCTTATAGAATGTGATTTTCCATGTCTGTGAGAGTGTAACCGTCCCATGATTTGACTCATCAAAGAACAGAATTAAATGTTACTTATACTGATCTCGTACATTATATCAAAATTTGGAGTTCAGAATAAAAGTTAAATAAGTCTCTGGACTCAAAACGAGCAGGTAAACGGTATGAATACAAAAGTACTATTAGCAGCATCCCTAGTCGCTGTCTTCGTTATTGGTATCTATGGAACACATGCAGTAGCATTTGCACAATACATGGGTAATGTCGGTAGCGAAGGTGAAACCGGATCATATACATTAGAAGAAGCACTTGAAATTCAAAGAAGAAGAATTCAAGCAGCTGAAGCAAATCCAGCCTCTGGTTCAGGAACTCCATATCTTGATGCAAGTGGTGTAGTTGGTGCTTCAGTTATTGCAGGTGCAGTATTCGGTGGTATTGCAGGCGCTTTCTTCATTAGAGGAAGATCTGGCAAATACGCAGCAATGGGCAGAGGATAAACAAACCTCACTATTTTCTTATTTTCTTATTTC
>JAOUNZ010000127.1 GCA_029880665.1 Candidatus Nitrosopumilus sp. | reverse complement strand
GCATTAACTGGCAAAAGTCCATACTCTTCTTTACGAAAAGATGATTCATCAAACCTTACAATTAGAATGAAGGTGGATAATCCAAATGAGCTGACATATGGAATGCTAGGTTTCTTTGCAGGTAAAGTGGGAGATATTTCTGTAAACATATCGGGATTAAAGGAGATGGATAATCGCCAATGTAAGGCTATGTGTGGAGGCATGGGAACCTCTGGAACTTGCGCCAAATTTCTTTTTGGAGAAGGAAATCCTAATTCTGAAAAAATAGATTTTGATGAAAAGGAAATGCGAAATGTCTATGATGAATTAAACACAGCCGAAAAAGGTGATATTGTTACTCTTGGAAGCCCCCAATTAGGATTAAATGAGATTTCAGATCTTACTTCAAAACTCAAAGGGCGTTCATTTAAAAAAAGATGTATGGTTTTTACTCCTAGAACAGTTAGAGATCAAGCAAAAAAAATTGGGTATGTAAATGAGCTAGAACGTGCAGGATGTGAAATTCTTTCAGATTGTTGTACATGCTTAACACCTCTAATCAATAAAGACAATGTAGATTCAGTTACAACAAACAGTATCAAAGGTGCATTTTACTTGAAAAATTCTAATGGTGTTGGTGTAAATTTAAAATCATTATCACAGATAATTGAAGATGAAACAAAATGAGAAAAATTCTTGTTAAAGGTAAAGCTAAAGGAATCATATTAAAATCAGAAATGCCAATTAATTTTTTGGGAACTGTGGATAAAAAAACTGGAATTATTAGTGATAGGAGCCATGATTTATTTGAGAAATCAATCAAAGACTCAATTCTAGTATTTCCTTCTGGCGTAGGTAGTAGTGTTGGTGCATATACAATTTATTCGATTAAATCAAATAATGCTGCACCATTTGCAATGATCTGTAAAAAAGCTGATCTTACTGTAGCTACCGGTTGTGCATTAGCTAATATTCCTCTTGCAATAGTTTCTGAAGAGGAATTTTTATCTCTCCAAAATGGGCAAAGAATTTCTTTAGATACCGAATCAAAAAATATAATTTCAACTTTAGATTAAAAAATTAAATCAAGATCTCTTCTTAGTGAGAAACAACACTCCAACTATAATTCCAACTCCTGCAGCTATGTAAAATGGGAACAATGCAAATGTATTCTTTGCAGGATCACCCGATAATATCTCAATAGTCATACTTCCAGAATTTACTGCAGGTGGATCACTAGAGTCTTCCATCCCATATATTGAATACGAATCAATTGCAAATTCGCCAATATCAAGATTAGTAACTACAATTCTAGCTCCATTGTTTACTGTCAGTCCTGCTCTGTCAGTAAACGATATAATGGATTTTGTCTCTGGATACCAGCCTCTGTTCAAATCTTTGTGAACCACAACATATCCTTCTTTTGGGGTTTTTACTGCAACCCAAAACTTGTGGTCAGGTTGTGAACCCATTCCGACTTCAACAAATTCATCATGTGTGGCTTTATCATATAGTCTTAGAACTGCATTTCCGTTTGGGTTTGCATAAAGTAGATTGTTATCAATGGTGACTTGCCAACTAATGGCATGAACATCATTAAGCATTACAATTGGTGAATCTCTTAAAAGTCTGTTAAATTCGTCCGAAGGAATTTCTATTGTATCAATTATTAGCGATGGATTGGTGAGTTCTTGAGCAAATGCTGGTGATATGAAAAATCCGCCAAGTAAGAATAGTAAAAATAGGTACTTCACGAGCTAGGACAAATCTGATTGAATAAAAATCTAATCAACAAAAGGTTTTGGATGATCCAAGATCACTTTAGCTACTTCTGGTCTTAAAATGAATTGAGAGGGGGTCTTACCGTTTTGAATCATTTCTCTAAGTGCAGTTCCACTGATTTGCTCTTTAACATCATCACCATGTGGACATGCTTTAGGAGTAGTATATGTAAGACATTTTTTGCAATAAAAGAACGCCGGAAAGAATACTGGAGTAATCTCCAACTCTGGATAATCACCAAATATTTTTTGTGCTGCAAATGGATCATAGAATTTTCCAACACCTGCATGATCTCGACCAATAATGATATGTGTACATCCATAGTTTTGTCTCATGATAGCGTGATGAATTGCTTCTTTTGGTCCGGCATATTTCATCTCAGTTTGTAAGGTTCCAAGAATACATCTATTCTTTGGATAGTATAATCTTATCATGGTTTCATAGCATTTTATAATTACTTCATCAACAAAATCACCAGACTTTTTCTTTCCAATTATCGGATTGACAAATACACCATCACGTGTTGTAATTGATGTCTTTTGGAGCATTTCATGTGCAACGTGAGGTGGATTTCTGGTTTGAAATGCACAAATTGTCTTCCATCCAGCCTTTGCAAACGCTTCTCTGGTTTGTAATGGAGTTAATCTGTTTTTTCGAAGTTCAGTTTCATCTGGTCTTTGGATATAGTCAATCTTTCCTCCTACTAGATAGTCATTCATTGACATTGTCTTGGCAACACCTGGATGTGATGGATCAGTAGTTTCATAGACTCCTTGTGCGGTTTTTTCTTTATCAAAAGAATATGTTTCCTCAACGTGTAATACTGCAACACCGATTCCTTGTGGATTTTTTAACAGTACATCTCCAGATTCTTTCATTTTTTTTGCAGTTTGTTCATTAACATCAAGTATTATCGGAATGGTCCATGCCAAATCATTTGCCAATCTTCCACGTGAAATCACGCTTTCATAGTCTTGTTTTCCTAAAAAGCCTTCTAAAGGACTGAATATTCCATCTGCAATGTTTTCAACGTCATTTGCAAGATCTTCACTAATTGTAATCGAGAATAATCCCGTAGAATTTACTTTGTTGATTCTATTAACTAGAATTCCACCGTGTGGTTTGATTGAATGGCTTTCAGACATGTTAATTCCTGTATTTAGGGTTCTATATGAAGGCCACATTCTTTGTTGCCTCCTTGCTCCCACCACCATCTTCCAGCTCGAATATCTTCTCCAGGCTTTATTGCACGTGTACAAGGTTCACATCCAATACTTGGATATCCTTTGTCAAGTAGGCTATTGTACTGAAGATTATTTTTTTTAATATATTCTTGAATCTGCTCCCATGTCCAATCAATTATTGGGTTAATCTTTAAAATTCCTCCATGTCCATGATCTAGCTGGAAAATTTTTACATTTTCTCGATTTTTGGTCTGATCACGTCTTAATCCAGTAATCCAACCATCTAGTGTACTAAGCATTTGATTCATTGGATGTACTTTACGAATATCACAACATAGTTTTCTATTTTCTATACTGTCATAGAAGAGATTCATTCCTTTCTGATTGACCATCTTTTCGACTTCTTTCGCATCCGGAAATAAAACTTCAATTGAAATATTGTATTTTTTTCTTACAACGTCTATGATGTCATAAGTTTCTTGCGGGAGTCGTCCTGTATCTAGTGTAAAGAATCTAAATTTTGGATTGATTTTTAGCATAATGTCCATTACTACTGCATCTTCTGCGCCAAAACTTGATGCTTTTGCAACCTTAGGATGAAGGTTGTCAGATGCCCATTCAAGTGCTTCTTGAGCTGTTTTTATTTTTGAGTTAAGATCATCTACCTGCTCTTGCGTGAATTTTGACACATTCTCAATTGCAGTGTTTGTTTTATATTGATTACCCGAAGTCTATCCTAAATTATAAACAAGTAGATTTGAAAGTAAAAATGTGAAGGAAATGTCATATGTTGTGGTTTTTCCAACCATATTTTCAAAAAATAAAATCTCACAGTTAATTTTAAACATTAAAAAAATTCTCAAGATAAAAAAACTGGAATTCAAGTCAGTTAAATCAGATGATGGTGTGATTTTAGTTGATGCAAACGATCCTGTGTTTGCCTCATCTGCTATCAGCTTACTCTTTGGGATTGAGAAAATAGTGATTGCAAGGCAGATCAA
>JAOUNZ010000028.1 GCA_029880665.1 Candidatus Nitrosopumilus sp. | reverse complement strand
AGCAGGGGTTGTAGCAGGGGTTGTAGCAGGGGTTGTAGCAGGGGTTGTAGCAGGGGTTGTAGCAGGGGTTGTATCTAAAATATAATTAATTTCTGAGAAACCTACACCTAGATCTAGTTTAGTTTGCTCGTTAATTATATTCATATTTGATGGAAGAGCAGTCATTCCTACAATAATAGAGTTTGTAGGCATCAATAATGAATAATCCGTTGGAGAATTAAGAGAGAAAGTCCAAACTCTTCCATCTTTTGAAATTAAGTCATGAATATCATAATCAATTGTAATAGTGGAAGAGCCAAAAGTATCAATAGTTACTTTGTCACCAACTATTTCACTAGATAACAGAAAACCATTTTCACCAACTGCCACAAAGTTATCAATAGATGGACCAAATAGATCAACTTCAAAGTCAGGATCTAATGGATCTACGTCTAACTTAGATGAGATATGTGTAGAACCATCTGAATAAAGAGTAAGATCAAGAGTTCGAGTAGAACTGAATGAGGTCTGAATGGGCACCGTGAATACAACAACAATTAAGCTTACAACTAAAAGTGGTGTCTTAATCATCATTTCGAGGATACCCTCAGTCCTTACAAAAAGCATTCCATCTTCTCTAAGAACCTCTTTCCTATGGATTTGTACGATTTCTGGGTTCATTGGCTCAATACCTTAGATTCATACTTTCTACGAGTCCCTGAAATCTCTTAAATTCCTGAAAGAATTGAAGGCCTTTCTCAGTAATCAAAAAGACTCTATTCCGTCATTTTTGACGGATTCGACTAAGCCTGCTTCTACCAGTTTCTCACATTTGTCTAATACTGCGTAGTGAGATAGGTTGGCTTTGCGAGAGATTGCAGATACAATGACTCCACCACGACCGCCATCGGCGGTAACGTCTAAGATATCACCCATTATGCCCATTTCGGACCTGTATTGTTGTTTTGACATGCTCTAGTATAGATCTAATTAGTTAATGAGGAATATTTTGAAACCTCAAAGCGGAACACAAAGCGGAACAGTCATTTCTGTAAAAAAATAGCCAGTTTTTCAAAAAATTGATGTGTATTGTAAAATTTAAACAAAGTTCATACCTAAAAAAATCGATAGAAAAAAAGAGAATTTTTAGAAAAATTGTCGTTTTGGGTTTTTTTCCAAAATGGCAGAGTTTTTAGCTATTTTAGCCATTTTCCAAGAAATTTTGTATATAAGGAACAGGACGTTTCATTGCCGTTCCTAAATTATTATTTATACAATTTATTGACATGATAAAATTTCAAAAGCAACCCATAATTGGAATTATTGTTCTGTTTATGCTTGGCACTTCTCCGTTATCTGTAACATACTCATTTGGTGAAAATTATCAAGGAGAACAGGGGGAAGATATGCAATATACAGAAAAAATCCTCAAAAAAGGAAGACTTTCAACTATTCTTACTGAAAAAATAGTCAATGGAAAGCTAGAAGTCCAACGCTATGCTGTATTAGGAGGAGGGCTATTAGAAGAAGATAAACAGCGAATGTTGTCATTTAAGGATGAAATCTTAGGTTGGGCATATGTAAATTACAAAGCATATCATACAGGAATTATCCTCTTTGATGGAAAAGCAACAAAGGTGGGAGAAGATATGTGGCAGATTTCCACAGGTTATATACTAGATATTAGAAATGGTGAATTTGACCCAAAATTTAGTGAGAAATACAATAATTTTGAAATAATGAATGATTTAGACTCAGAAATAGATCTTAACTATAAAGTAATATTTTCTGTAAAAATTACAGAAACGGAACATGAAAATATATTGATTAATTCATTTATCTACGAATTAAATTCTGAGACAAGTCAAAATATCAGATTTTCACAGATTGTAGATCTAACCACAAATACAGAAAAATCAATTGTCTCTAACCAAGATTTTAGAAATTTGATATTAGATTAATTGTCGTTTTTTCTTTAATTGAATAAAAATCATTCACAAGGTCAGCTTTGAGATTTATAATAACTTTTTATTCTCTTTTTAAAAGGAAAATCATAAAATGTTTGACAAATTCAAAAATGAAAGTGGGGGGATAGTAGAAGAAAAAACTAAAAATGAAGATATTGTTTCTAGTTCTGAAGTTGATTTATCAAGCGAAATTGGCATAGGCCAGTTAATTGGAAAACGTGCAAAATTAGAAGAAGCTATAGATTATGTAGGTTTACTGATAAAGAATCTTAAAGAAAAAAGAACCCTACTTGAAAAAAATATTGAAGAGGAGTCAGTTGATATTAAAAATCTCAAAGAGAAACTCCAAAAAGTTAGTGAGTATATTGATGAAGAAAGTAGAGGAATCAAGGAACTTACAAAAAAGAGACAGCAAGTGGAAAATGAAGCTGATGAGGTTGGTTCGATTATCAATGTTTTACAAGAAAAGCTTGTAGGTGTTGATAGAATTATAGATAGTGAAGAAAATAGAGTCAAGAAAATTAAGGAATCTAGAGACTCTACTGATGGTTAAAAGATTTGGACGTTATAGAAATTTGGCACTGGTTGTTTGGTGGCTGTTTGTAGGAACTGACGGAAACATTTGACCTGTTGAGCTTTCTGCTACAGCGGCAGCTTCTTTAAGAATACTTTCAGATTCTGAACTAGTAGTTGGATCTAGTCCAAATACTGAATCTCCAGAAAAGCTTTCAGTCATAAAACCTCCAAGCATTTCTGCCATTTGACCAATTTCTTGTTCTGCTCCAGGCATTATTTTTCCTAGAGATGATTTTAGGTTCTTCATCAATCCCATTGTAGGCATAATTGCTACAACTGTATCTCCAAGATCACTGCATGTAGTTAGTCGTAATTCAATTCGTTCTAATGCTATTCTAGCATTACTCAGAATTTTTGTAACTTTTCTTACTTCAGCAAGCTCGTTTCCAAGAACTTTACTAGTTTGAACATCATGTTGTTGTGTAGCATCAACAATTCTTCGAAATAGTTTTGCATCACGTTCTTGTAAGCCGATAAGCATTGAATCTAGTTTTCTGATTTGTAATTGTAATTTTCTAATTCCTTCTTGAACTCTTGGTTTTAATGCTCCTTTTGGTTTAATTGTATCATTAATTTTTTCAGTAATACTAGGTTTTGGTTGTTTTGACCAGTTTTCAGTTAGGTTTGGCAATAAGTTGAATTTTGAAATTGATACTTAATTTTGGGTGTGAAAAATGGTTAACAGTATATGAAATTTAACTAACAAGAATTGAACATTGGAATAGGCTCATCAAAAAAATTTAAAACATAATTTAAGAAATTATTCAATAATCAGTTTTGCGTATTATGAATATTTTTTAGTAACTGCATAAATCTTCAATATTATTGACTCGATCTTTTTTGATAAAATCTAAATTCCATTTTTGTTTAATGATCACTTAACTTATTATTTCTAACACAAATAAAATCAGAATTTATTTTTATAAAGGAATAAATCACTTGTTATAATGAATAAAATAATTGTTGCCATTCTTATAATTGTTGTAATGGGAGTTTTGATATTAAATTTTTTATCAGATCCTATCAAAGAAAAAAATACGATAATTTTCCATATTACTCTTGCAGATCCAAGTCTATATTCCAATGGAGTTTTTACAGATTCATTTGTGATTGATAAAGGAGAATATTCGTTTAGATTTGTACCCAACGGTAGCAGTCCAGATATTTTATCAATAACATTATCAGGTGAAAAATTTAGTTTTTTACAAGATTTTCATCTTAAAGGCACTCCACATCAAACTGGAATTTCAGAATATTTCACGTGGGAATATGTTGGAGAGAAAACCGTTTTTGTTTCTGAAATGGAAGAAGTGTCAATAACTATCAATCCAAATGGAAAAATAATGGGTTCTGTATCTGTGGATATTTTAGAAAACTAAGAGGCGTATACCCCTACACTGCAGAACAATGAGAGATTTCCTCTCTTTATCAGTAGATTAAACGACTGATTGCCTTTTTCGTTCTGCGGGGCTACGCAGTTTTAGTCGATAAGAATTGTATCCTTCGACATTAGTCAATATAGGAAGTTCAAGTATTTAAAATTTTATATTATATTTTATAATAAAAAAGAAGATTTTATGTAATATTTTATGCCTGTGAATTAGTGTAATGGATCTATAAATTACGAATTTTCATCTAAAAACTATTGAAGTTATCAGGGAAGATTGCATTAATAACTGGAGGAAGTCGTGGGATTGGATTTGCTACTGCAAAAATTTTATCAGAAAATGGGGCCATTGTGATTATCACATCAAAAAATCAAGAAAGATTAGAAAAAGCCGTATCAAAAATTCCTAATGCAACTGGGATTACGTCTGACATTAGAAATACAAATGATGTAAAAAATGTTGTAAAGAAAATAATTGAGAAATTTGGAAAATTAGATATTCTCGTAAATAATGCTGGAATTTTTCCAAAGATAAAACAACTACATGAGATTAATGAAGATGAATGGAATGAAGTTTTAGATGTAAATCTTACAGGACAATTTAGATTTACCAAAGAGGCAATTCCTTATTTACAAAAAACATCTGGTTCAATAATCAACATTTCATCTGATGCAGGATTAAAGGCATATCAAGGATTTAATGCTGATGCATATTCTGCTTCAAAAGCTGCATTAATTTTACTAACAAAATGTTGGGCATTAGAATATGCCAAAGATAAGATCAGGGTGAATTGTATTTGTCCAGGAGTAGTAGACACAGATATGACAAAACCATTTTTGAAAACTCAAAAAGATAAAGAATTCATGGATAATGAACATCCAATAGGAAGAATTGGTCAACCACAAGAAATTGGAAAAGCAGTACTATATTTTGCATCAGATGATGCATCTTGGACTACAGGCGCAATACTTGCAGTAGATGGAGGAGAATCAATAAAATGAATTCACATGGATTTAATATAACTGCGGAATACAACAAATCATGATAAGTGACAGAAAGGCAAAAGCTAAGTTGCTAATACTTTTAGGAATTATTTGGATAATAATTACATTACCATTGCCATGGATAATAAATAATCCAGAGGTATCACAATCTCAATTTAACACTATATTGGGAATTATAGGAATTATGTCAATTCCGTTTATTGCCCTAGGGATTGTTTGGACATTAAAACCAGAACTAACAACTTAGGTAATTTTAATTGAAAGATATACCAATTTCCAATAAAATTCCCGAACTAGATCTTGCTATCAAGGCTGCAAAAGAAGCTGGAAATGCAATTTTAGAAATTTATCTAGGAGATTATAAAACATCTAAAAAAAATGATGATTCTCCAATTACAGATGCGGATCTGAAAAGTAATGAGATAATAAAAGTGATTCTCTCACAAACTGAACATATGATTTTGTCTGAAGAAGATAAAGATGATCTAAGTAGATTATCAAAAGATATGATTTGGATTGTAGATCCGCTTGATGGAACTTCTGATTTTATTGATAAAACAGGAGAATTTACAGTTATGATTGCATTGATCAAAAATAAAAAACCAATTCTCGGAGTAATTGCTTGGCCTACAGAAAATACAATATTTGTTGCACAGAAAGGAAGTGGTTCGTTTAGATATTCTCATAACGAATGGAAAAAAATATCTGTAACTAGAATTACCGAACTTGAAAAATGTAGAACTGTTGGTTCCAGACATCATTTGTCAGACAAAGAGAAAGCATTTATCAAAAAATTAGGAATTAAAGAATTTACAAGTATAGGGAGTTCATTAAAAGTTGGAAAGATTAGTTCTGGTGAAGCTGAAGCATATATCACCACTACAAATAAAATGAAAGAATGGGATTCAGCTGCGTCTTACTCAATAATTTCAGAAGCTGGAGGAAAAATGACAGATATGTTAGGCAATGATATTACATACAATAACAAAGAAGTACATCATCTAAACGGAATTTTAGTAACAAACGGATTAATTCACGATAAAATAGTGGAAGAATTTAAAAAATTAGAGTAGGTTTCTTTCTTTAAGGAAGTTCTTTACCTGTTTTGCACAATTTGCAAGAGATTCATGTTCGGTATCAATTATCAAATCTGCTTTTTCCGGAGCTTCGTAAGGATCATCAATTCCTGTAAATCCTTTGATTTCTCCTTTTCTTGCTTTAGCGTACATACCTTTAACATCTCTTTCTTCACATTTTTCAAGTGAGCATTTCACATAACATTCTGCAAATTGATTACCTGCATTGATAATTTTTCTTGCATTTTCTCGATTCTCAACATATGGAGAAACCAATGAAACTGCACTTGGAACACCGTGCTTTAGTAAAAGCTTAGCCAAATGAGCAACTTTCTTGTTGTGTTCATCACGTCCTGCTTTTGAAAAGTCTTTTGGTGAGAACCATTCTCTTAATTCATCACCATCAAGCATTGCTAAATTCGGTATATCTTTTTGCAAATCTTTTACAATAGTAGTCTTGCCTGAACAAGGAAGACCAGTCATCCAAAGAATGAAAGGTTTCATAAATAGAAGTATCTAAATACCCATAAAGAGCTTACGTTAATTTCTAGCCCAAGATTGATTTTCTAAGTAATCAATTTCTGCAATTAGGTCTTCTACTTTTTTTACTATTGCAAAAACCGATCTGTATTGTTCATACATTTCAATTTCTTCTTCTTTCGATAAGATGTTTGTTTCTGCATCATCAAAGAATTTATTTTCTTTGTTAAGATGATCATTTAGGAAAATGGCATATGTTCTCAAATATCTTGATACAGGTTCTTGTGCATCTTCTCCATTTTTCCATCTTTTTAGATGATGTGATATTTGTCGAGCAATGTTCCTACCAAATTCATGTTCTATCATAAATTTTCTAATTTCTTCTTTTAATGTATCATAACTTGCAACACATGGAAAGTAAGAATCTTCTTCTCTTGAATGATGAATTGAATCAACAAATTCTGAAATTATTATGGTAATTTTTGTAAGGTCTGAAAATGGGACTTTTGTTCCTTTGTATAATTCATTTGCACATTTTGATACTATTCTTTCTAGTCGACGAACTTGATCATGATCTGCACGAAGTTGATTTGTTGCGCTCACAATGTGTGTTTTAGCATATGTTATTTAAAATCAATTACAAAGTTGTAATTATTGACTAAATTATCTTTAATTCAGATTGAATTAGGGTAATCACTAATGAATTTAACAGTTTTATCTATTTTGAGTTTAATTAAAGGTCAAATTGGAGATACAATTTCAATATCTAATTTCGATTCTACTGTAATTTTAGATAAATTAACTGAATTACAAAATTTTATAGGTACATTGTCCATCCAAGATGGACCAATTGCTTCAGCTCATGTAATTTTACTTGCGGCAGGAGTAGTAATTTTTTTGGGAGTAGCTGGCGAAGCATTCTTTAAAAAAACAGGCATTCCAGATGTCGCGTTTTTAATGATATTAGGAGTAATAATAGGACCTGTTTTTGGCTTAATTCAACCCGAAGCTGTTATCAAAGTTGTACCATATTTCGCTGCACTTGCATTAATAATTATAATGTTTGATGGTGGATTAAATTTAGATATCAAACACGTTGTAAAAACTGTCCATTTTTCGATAACATTGGCTATTCTTGGTTTTGTTCTATCGGTTGTAATCATAACACTTGCTGCTCATTTTGCATTAGGTTGGTTATGGTTAGAGAGCATATTACTAGGTTCAATTGTAGGTGGAAGTAGTTCAGCAATTGTTTTTGGTCTTGTTAGAAATGTAAAAATTTCAGATGACGCCAAATCAATGCTAAGTTTTGAATCTGCAGTGACAGATATTTTAGCTACAATTATTGCATTCATATTATTTGAAGCTGTGCTTTCAGGTCATTTTGATTTACAAACTTTGGAAGAAACAATTGGCAGAGCTGTTATTGTAGGTTTGGTTTTAGGATTTGGTGTAGGAATTCCTTGGATGTATATTTCAACAAAACTAGGAAATGCTCAACATGCATACATGCTAACATTAGGAGTTTTATTTGTCTTGTTCTTTTTGGCAAATTCATTTGGAGAATCAGGAGCCCTAACAGCACTTGTGTTTGGCTTAATGATTGGAAATAAAAATCACCTCTCAAAAATACTCAAATTTAAGCTACCAAAAGTTGAGATGGATGATCCCACACACAATCAATTAACATTTTTGGTAAGATCATTTTTCTTTGTATTTGTTGGATTGATGGCAAGTTTTGGACAAATAGAATACATGGTATTTGGAATTCTAGCAACAATTGCCATTTATTATGGAAGAGCGTTTATTGGCAAGATAACGCTAACAAAGAGATTCTCCAAATTAGATAAAGCTGTAACAAATTCTATGATTCCTAGAGGATTAGCTGCAGCAGTACTTGCCACATATCCAATAACTATGGGATTACCAAATTCAGAAGCATATTCACAAATGGTATTTTTTATTATTTTGTCATCAGTAATCATTACAACTATTGGTTTAGGAAAATCAAAGAAAATACCTCCACCAGAATCAGTAGAAGGCGGATTTGTCAAGCCTACAGAAGATTCTCAAAGAAAATAGATCATAGATCAAGTGATTCTTTGAGGCCTTTGTATCTATTTCTGATAGTTACCTCAGTAACATTAGCAGCCTCAGCAATATCACGTTGAGTTTTGTCCTCACCATTTTTTACACAAGATAAGTATAATGCTGCAGCTGCTAAACCCATTGGATCCTTTCCAGCTGATACTTCATTTTCTTGTGCAAGTTTCAGCACTTTTACTGCATATCTTTTTGTTTTTTCAGCAATTCCAATTCTGCTTGCAATTCTTGCTACACATTGAATTGAATCAGTTACTGGCATCTTCAAATCGAGCTCTTTAACCAATAACCTATAACATCTTGCGATATCTTTCCTTTTGATGTTTGCTGCTGCTTCTACATCTTTTAGATTTCTTGGAGTTGCCGTGTCACGACATGCAGCATAAAGTGCAGATGCCATTAAAGCTGAAATAGAACGTCCTCTGACAAGACCTTTTTCAAGTGCTTTTCTGTAAATGTAAGCTGCTTTTTCAATTACTGCATCAGAAATTGCTAGTTTATCTTTTAGTCTGTTTAGTTCACTAAATGCTTGTCTAAAGTTTCTGTCTACTGGTTCATGAACTTGACTTCTACTATCCCAAGTTCGAAGCCTCTCAATGGTGCTTTTCATTGATGCTGTGAGTGGTCTTCCAGACGCATCTTTGTTTACAGGATTGATGATTGTTGCAAGACCCATATCGTGCATTGTCAGTGATGTCGGTGCGCCGGCTCTTGCCTTATTACCACCTTCGTCTTGAGTAAATGATCTCCATTCAGGTCCTGCCTCTTGTAGTTTTTCAGTAATTACAAATCCACATTTGGAGCAGAACATTTCACCAGATTCATTATCAGTAACTAGCTTACCTTGGGCACATCTTGGACATAGCTCTTTTATTTTGCTTACCATATTGATTCTAGGTGACTGAATTGATGTTATTTAT